>JAHEJP010000493.1 GCA_024638855.1 Chloroflexota bacterium | reverse complement strand
AGACCTTTGAAGGCAACAGACCCACTAACTCGTTTCTGTATCGCAAACTTGACCCTGAGACGCTAGGTGCGCTCATCGCCATGTACGAACACAAGATCTTCACCCAGGGCGTGATATGGAATATCAACTCCTATGACCAGATGGGCGTCGAACTGGGCAAGCACCTGGCCAAGGCCATTTTTCCGGAGTTAAAGGGGAATGAACCAGTTTCCAGTCATGATTCATCTACCAACGGGTTGATTAACTACTATAAGCGAAATCGCTAAACACTTCTTCACTGATTTGAAAATGACATTCTGATGTCTTGGTAACATCAAGTATGGTAGATAACGAGCAATAAGGGTGGCGCGGAGCGCTCATATCTTAATCGGTAACCCACGACGCACCACCTGAGAGAGGTTAAACGATGAACGATTCTGTATTACAACTTTACCCTTTACCCGTAACGGAACGGTCGCTCAAAGGGCTTTATCTGTCACATGATCTGCGGCAGAATAGCCAGGTATCCAGTCAGGCATTTGTGTATAGCAATTTTGTAACCAGCATTGACGGGCGCATTGCCGTTCCACATCCTAGCGGGCAAGGTCTAATGGTTCCCAATGACACGGCCAACGAGCGGGATTGGCGTATGTTCCAAGAACTGGCTGCCCAGGCTGACATCATTATCAGCAGTGGTCGCTACTTGCGCGACTGGGCGGATGGACGTGCTCAAGAGATTCTTCAGGTCGACGATCCCCGCTTTGCTGACTTGCGCGAATGGAGACAAAGTCAAGGCATGGCCCCACAGCCAGATATCGCGATCATCAGTGGTAGTCTGCGTTTCCCGATTCCTGACGTCTTGACTTCGGCCGGGCGCAATGTTGTCGTTTTCACAACCGCCAACCCCGATCCCAGTCGGGTTGCAGAAATAGAGTCTAAGGCTGGCCGGGTATTCGTCGCCGGTAACAAGAGCGTAGAAGGGGCAACAATGGTACAACGCATGACGGAATTGGGCTATCGAACTGTGTATTCGGCGACGGGCCCGAAGGTGCTGCATTTGCTGTTGGCGGGTGGTGTGCTGAATCGGCTATACCTCACTCACGCCAATCGCTTGCTCGGTGGGCAGCCGTATTCCAGCATCGTTGAAGGGTCACTGTTGGATCCGGCCGTCGATCTGCAAATCAATACAATATATCTTGACCCCCATGCCCTGGACGGGCTTGGGCAGTTATTTGTCTCATACAATTGCGTTTGAGATGAACAATGTGCTGGATATGGCAGAGGCGCTGGCGTTGCAAGTCGACGTAGATGAGTCCCTGGCCGTGTGGAGCGCCACGGAAACGGCTACCGGCCGGCGTCTGACTAAGTTGGGCATGCAATTAGAAAAAGCGTTGATTTGGAATATTCCAGACTTTGCCTCGATGGACGAAGCGGGGATGCGCGAGTGGTGGACGAATGCGGCCAAGATGCCGAAAGATATGTTTGCTTCAGACGAAGATACGGACGAAGATAAGGAATAGGCACAGGAGAATGAGTTGAAACGTTACGCTACCGGACTCAGTCCGGAAGGGAAATCAATCGTACTTTTTGAAGGCGCCCCTTCACGGGTCAGCAGCTTTCCTAATCTTCCAGGCCTGACTATGTCTGAGATCTGGGCCACGGAAGCCAATCCCAAGGTGCCGGTAGATGGAGAAGACCCGACCGTGATGATGAAGGAGTTTATAGCGCCGCTGGGCGGGACGCGATTCCGGGTTGAAGTGTATCCACCAGATGCGGAACTGGCTGAAATGGCGGCTAAAGGTAAAATCGATTTTGAGCAAGCGGGAGCGGAATTCGCGGCCGCAATGCCTGATATCGCCGCGGTTTTAGAGCCAGACTTCATGCATACGACCGATACTATCGATTACAACATCGTCCTATCGGGAGAGCTATGGTGCGAATTGGATGATTGGCAGGAGATACACCTGGAAGCGGGCGACTGTCTAGTACAAACCGGCACGCGCCATGCCTGGCGAAATAAGGGCAGCGTGCCCTGTGTAAAGGCAGCTATTATGGTGGGAGCGGTTCGTGGCAGGTAGCCATTTAGTGTGTGAAAAGATGGATGAATATTCATAATTAGCCAGGTCATCATTTGCTCCGTGAAATATCAGTCATTACAAGAATCTTGTTAACATAGCACTTCGGACTATCGTCTGAATAACTATTCCCTATGAATGAAAAACAACAAACAAACGATCCCCAAGAAGAAATTAGAAGAATAATAAACTCGGCAAGATCACTGGGCGTGGAAATGGACGAGGAGGAGGCCATTCAATGGTTGACATCCATCGTCGCCATGGATCAACCCGATAGCGCTCTGCAAGTGGATCACGAACGGGGTGTGTTCGGTCACCGGGTCGTCCTCTTAGATTTTGACCCCTCCGATCTAGAAAGAGTACGCCGGGTAGCTGCTATCGTCGAGCTCGATGATCAACCCAACGTAGAGACGGCTATCGCCCTTTCAGGTAGTTCTGCCCAGTCACAGGTGCAAACCTTTCCCGGCGATTTCGACTATTTCGAGCGGGTTAACATCAAGGCCGATGACCAGACCGCTGCTTGCGAAATATTGGGAACGGTCATCCGCAAAAAAGCCCTCCAAGCCGCCAGTGGTCCCGGCTATCAATTGATCGAAGTCCGCTTCGGCACTTTCCAGCATCAGGTTATTCGGGGTGACGAAACGCTTAAGCCAGGGTCATCGATAACCTGGTCACCGGCCGAAATCGAAGATGGTCACTTCGAGGTACTTAGTCCGGAAGGTAAAAACATGACAATCAATTGGGAATACGCTTGCCAGGACCCCGGCTGGTGCAAACTCGATTGGGTCCTGGTCGATCCCGTCTTCCCCCGGGCAGTGAAAGCTAGCAATATGCTAGACGCCACCTGGGAAGATCCGACCGGTAAAATCCTTCCACTGGATGGTTTTATCGATCCCTACTATCAAGAAGTCTATCTGGATGCCGAGTCAATCCCATTGTTTAGCAAGATTTCTCAGCAAATGGATCCAGATGCGTTGCAAAAATATGTCTCCCGACTTGAAAAAGAAATCGCCAAGTACAGCCATGGCGCTCACGCTAATTACGGCAAGGCAGCCAAGCGCATGTACAATGTTTTTAGGTTGACCGGCCGTTTCGGGGAAGCAGCCTATGTCCGCGAGTTATTTGACGAACCGGCCGCGTTGCTTTATCAGGTTGGTGCTCTTCTGGATGGCCTGATTGATTTGGGCAGTGGCTCCGACACTATCGATTCCGAAACGCTTACTCAGCAAATCGACGACCTGATCCGCAGTGTGACCTCGGCCGTTGAAGGTCCA
>JAHEJP010000492.1 GCA_024638855.1 Chloroflexota bacterium | reverse complement strand
AATACTCGGCCAGTTGACCGAAGATGAACACCTGGGTTAAAAACCCAGTCACGTGATGCGTTGTGAAATCAGGTGTTCACGTTCGCCCGGAATCGGTGTTCATCTTCACCGGAATACGCACTTTGGGTATCGCTGTCCCGAATCATGTCCTACGTCCCTAAAAACCACACAATATCATAGGGGAAAGTGGGCGCTGCGCGGAGCCGTGCACCAAGGCCCGGCTGGCGCGCGAGGATGAAACTTAAGCTATCGATTTTATTTCCTATTTCTCTCGCCAATCACTGTTTGTGAATTCCCACTCTCGCACCGTCTCATGTAAGCCTGAACAGGAGCTATAATTGGACTACCTTTCCAGTCCCTCCCATCCCAATACCTTGCCTTCGTCAAACCAGACATGGGAATGATCTTTGGATGTTTTGTGGTAATACCAGGTCGTAAAGATATGATCTTCTACTCTGGCCGGCTTGCCGAGCAACTTGCGAATGTCCGTTTCGCTCATGTTCTTTCTGATTCGGCTCCATAGGATCGGATCTTTCCAGCGATCATCAGCAAATCTTTCATCCAGAAGGCGCTCCACCTTTTCCAAACGAGCCTCCAGTTCAGCAATCCGCTCTGCAAGAGCAACATCATCCGCTTGGACAAGGCTCGACGGGAAATACAATACGAACAAGATAATCAGGGCGACAGGTGAGTTCTTGAACAATCTGCGTCTCCGAGAATTTAAACAAAAATACCGGAGGCAGGACGCCGCCGGTGCAGGTAAATATAACGGAAATTTTTGGCTACTTGGAATGAGGCTTACCCATTTCAGGCGGCGGGTTGCTGGATTCCATTGCGATATTCTGCATTTTGATCTTTTGCTGAATAGAGGCTTTGTATTCCTTTGCCAATTGCTGATTCGGGTCCAGCGCCAATGCCTCGTCCAGGATGGGAATGGCGTACTCGTAGGCACCCGAATGGTCATAAAGAATTGCCAGCGCAATAAACAGCTTCGGATCCTCGGGTGAAAGAGTGATGGCATTCTGCATGGTTTGGATTGCCTTGAGGTAATCACGCATCTGCAGGTAGACACCCATCAGCTTTCGGTGCGCATCCAGTGATGCGGGATTTTTTACAATCACATCAAGCAGAATGGATTCTGATTGGCTCAAGAGCTCCGCTCGTCTGGTGTCGAACTGATCCATGGGAGTAGCCTGAGCATACAGCTTCATGGCCTCCATGATTCTGGCAGCCTCGGTATTCTGGTCGGTGGATGCTGTCGCGGTTGACGCGACCGTCAACACCATGACAGAAACAAAATGTGGAATCACCTTAAAGATCGACTTCATGATTTATCCTCTCATTGATGTTTCAAATAATCCATGGTTAGAAACAAACAGGCCTGGGAGCGGCATCTGTTGATCAGGGTCTGGCAATAAAAAACCCCCGGAATCACCCGGATCCCGGGGGCTTGCTTTCGCTTTATTAAGCGTGGTTAGCGGTAGAGCTTACTTGCTAGTACCTACTTTACCCTCCATCTGATCTTTGAATCGTTCTACTGCTTTCTTACGCATCGCCTTCTGCTCAGCAGTCAGCTTATTCAGATACCACTTGTGATCATCCGAGTTCAACATGGCAGTCAGCTCCTTCTCCAGGTTCTTGGCAGCTTTTTCCTGGTCGCCACCTGCTGCCTTGCCTTTCTTGATCAGCTCTTCCAGCTGAGGTACGAATTTGGAATACCAGTGCTTGGCCAGATCATAGGTACCATGCCAGTGGGTATAGTCCGGTCCCATCATGGCAGCAGCGTGACGTGCACGGCGGCCTTCATGGTGCCACAGTTCGAACCAGGTCCAGTCGATCTTGTTGGAGAACTTGGATGGCTTCAGCAATGGCTTGGCAGCCTTCATCAGCTTCAGACCGGGCTTGGCATACTTTTCGTTGTACAGGATGACCAGTGCGTCATACTGCGTATAAAAGTTCTCGACCCAGTTTTCGCTATGGCAGGCCTCGCAGACGTCTTTCATGTTGTCACGACGCTCTTCCCACTTGATAGACGCACTCTTCAGGCCGTATTTCTGGTCGGATACTTCCGGCCGGATGGAGACAGGTGGACGGTTGTTCCAGGAAATACGGTTACCGATATCGTGAGTAACATCCTGATTCTTGGTCGCACTCATGTGGCAGGTTGCACAGGTTGGTGCTGCATTGTAGTCCTCACCCACAACCCACTTGGAGCTGTCGAGGTTCATCTCGTCCTTGTTGGCATGGAAAGCGATACCGTGCTTGGACTCCTCGTAGATCTCGATCTGAGGATGGTCCGGACCCATGTGACACTTACCGCAGTTTTCCGGGTTACGCGCCTGGGCTACGGAGAACTTATGACGTGAATGACAGGCCGAGCAGGCACCCTCGGAACCGTCCGGGTTGATACGGCCGATACCGGTGTTGGGCCAGGTGGCCGGATCCAGTTGCCCATCTCCGATCACCTTGACCTGAGAACCATGGCATTGCCAGCAACCGCTCACAGCTGCAGGGGAGACACCATCGGGGAAGGCCGGTGTTTTCAGGGAGTTATTACCTTCAACGACCTCTGCCAGCAGGTTATCCAGAGAGCCGATGATGCGTCCACCCTTGGCGTGGTGGGACTCGGTCATCTGTTTTGCAGCCTTTTCATGGCAGTTAGCGCAATCCTTGGGGGATACAATAATGGAGATATGTTTCTTGACCTTCTTGCCGTCATGCATGTAGGCATCAGGATCTTTCTTGTCTGCCGCATGACATTCATAGCAACCTACATTGGCGCCGTAATGCTTACTCGAGCCCCACTGCTGGACGATGCCCGGGTGGTCCTTTTTGTGGCATTTGACGCACTCCCTGGTCTCTTTCGACATTTCCTTGGGTGCTGCTTTGACGGCAGCCAACGCCGTGTTCGCTGTAAATAAGAGCAGCGACGCTGCTACGATGACTCTCCACATAATACACTCCCTTTGCTGTTGCAATTCTGAAGCGGTTCAGATTTTGGTCCGATAAACCCTTTATAGCTTGTGGTGAAAACTACACACGAAAGGAAGGCTTGTACTTGATCTAAGTCAAGAGTGGATCTTTATAAGTAACTGCTAATTTTGTGAATGAGACGTTTTGTCAGTTAATAACACGCACAAGCCAAATATTTTGGAGAATAAGACCAATTTCTGTTGGTTGCACGTAAATCCTTACAGCTTAGCTTAGGTTATTGTCTCACTAACCCGTTATTTGATTAGCCGACCCACTCCCTGGCATTGCGAAACGAATAGGCTCTTAAGTGGTCTGCGCAGCGGGAGGGCGCTTAAGAGCATTGAACTGAGCCGCGGTTTAGGGGCTGCAGA
>JAHEJP010000131.1 GCA_024638855.1 Chloroflexota bacterium | reverse complement strand
CTGCTCTAAAAAGTCGTCTAAATGTTCAACCTGGATCAGCTCCTTATCGCATATCTGCAAGCTGTTCGCGCCCGTATTCATCACGATGGTGCGCACCTTGGGATAATTCTTAAGGATGGCCGAGTAAGCGTTCAAATTTTCATCCAGAACTTGTTCATCCACGATGACGACTTCTGGTTTAAAATGGTTCACCGCTTCGTTAAATTTTTCTTCTTCAAAGGTGAGGCCAATCACTTCCATTTTTCCGTTGGTCGAGAGCAGGCTCGATATTCCGGCACTCAGCAATTTTTCGGTCTCGAGAACGATTACGCGCCTTTTTGTCACGAATCGCTTCCTCCTTGATTCACCTAGTGGGTAAAGCGACTCCCGCATAACGCCACTTGATCCATTATCAGCTTAGAGAATTTGGGTGCCGGGCGGATGAATCTGGCTCGCTCGTTGGGGACTAATTCAGGGACTTTATTTTGAACCGTACTAGTAGGAAACAAAATAGATCTGGTCTGATCCCAGTACCCCCCATTCTAAATAAATGATTGGTCCCCGAATCCAAGTCATTAAATTCTGGATCAGCCTCTTTCTTTCGAGAAAAACCTAAGGCCCTCCGGGTCTTTCTAGAACAAAAAAAGGACTATCCGCGGATAGTCCTTTTTGAAAAACTTTTCGATGTTGGATTTTTTTAATTGACTAAGTTAAACCTTGCTCGATTGCTACCTTGGCTGCCTCGCGGCGGTTGTTGACTTCCAATTTCTCCAGGATATTGTGGACATGATTCTTAACCGTATTCACCGAGATGAACAAATTCTCGGCGATCTCCCGGTTAGAAGCGCCTTGGGCTAATTCTCGCAAGACCTCTAATTCTCTTGGGGTTAAATGATTGAAGGCGCTTTCATCGGCGGCAATAGGTTTTTTGGTGTGTGAAAACTCCTCCAAAATACGGTTTAACATTTCGCCGGAAAGCGGCGCTTCGCCCTGGGAAATGCCGCGTAGCTTGTTTATCATTTTTGAGGCCGGGATGTTCTTCAGCAGATAACCCTTGGCCCCACTTCTGAGCGCGCCGAAAAGCTCGTCGTCGCTCTCATGAACGGTCAGAAAGATGATCTTGCTCTCAGGGCGGTCCTTCAAAATCGCCTCCGTGGCTTCGATGCCGGTTCCATCGGGCAAACCGTAATCCATGAGCACCAGATCGGGATTCAACTCGGCTGCCATTTTCACCGCTTCGGCGACATTGCCCGCTTCGCCGACGACCTTAAAATCCGGTTGGGCGTCCAATAGGCTGACCAGACCCTCACGCAAAATGATATGGTCATCCACGACCAGGAGGTTGGTGACATTTGCTTTTGACCCTGGCATATTTACTCCCCTTGGACCGAAAGTGATTCGACAACAGTTCCATCGGCATTAGCCATTTCTAATGGAAAGGTCAACGTAACCGTCGTGCCTTCACCCACGGCCGTCTCAAATAATAATTCTCCGTCGATAGCCTTACTTCTCTCGTACATGATGATCATGCCGAAACTTTTATCCAATTGAGATGCCTCCAGCATAAATCCCCTGCCATCGTCGGTGATGCTGATGGCCAAATTATCTCTTTCCCAAAACAACTGGATAGAAACCAATGTTGCCCTGGCGTGTTTCTCGATATTGTTCAAGGCTTCTCGACAAATACTCAGGGCCTGGCGTTTAACATGGGCGGAAAGGGGGACCGGCCGGCCTTGACTTTCGAACTGTACTTCGAAATCAGAACGCGCGGCCGCTGTTTGGGCCAGTTCGCGCAGCGACGTCGATAATTCTACCTGGTTATCATCGTAGAGATCGGCCAATGTTTGTCTTACTTGGGTATAAGCATCATCGGCCACTTCTCGCATCCGCTCGATTTCTAGCTGGATGGCGGCAATCTCTTGCAGCGTGCCCCCTGTACTGAGTTGATCGAGTTTCAGCCGCAAATAGCTGATGTTTTGGGCCAGCGTATCATGCAGATTGCGGGCGATACGCTGGCGTTCGGCCGTCGCCACATCCGCTTGATCGGCCGCCGCACGCTGCAACTGGGCGTTTTCGATGGCCAGGGCAATTTGTGGCGCCGCGTCCGTCAGCATGCGTTGCTGGTGGTCGACCATCTGCAGCTTCTCTGGCAGATCAAAATTCAGGACGCCGATCAACGCTTCATATGTCGTCAGCGGCAGACAATAGCGGGCCGTGCTTATGTTGTCCGGAGAACCAACGGTTGACGGGCAACTGACGATGCCGGACACAGCATAATTGTTTTCCAGTTGACATGACTGGCAATGTTCCAGCGAGTAGTCAGGCAATGGCTCTGGGTTGGCAACGCCGTTTAACCCCCATACAGTTACCGGGTTGGGACTCTGTTCAGCTTTGTCAAAAACTTTCAGGATGCTGAACGTTGCCGGCACGACAGTACTGGGGAAGCTGAGGACCTGGGCGATCAAATCTTCCCAACAAGAAGCTTCAAAAAGCTCTTCCAGGAAAGAGCGCTGGTGATCGAGTTCTTCGACGGCCATATCCCGTTCAGCGCCGGTTCGATTGATTAAAGTCAGCAGCAGCCCGCCTATGAGCGGAGCGAAGATGCCGAACATGACGATCTCGCGAATCAACTCAGCGTCTTGCAAGATCAATTGGCCGATCCCCTGAGCCTCAACCGTCTCGTAGTGATCAATAACTTCGATGATGATGATGAAAAGGCCGATCAATCCCATGACCAGCCAGCGTAGCCGGGCTTGCCGTTTCTCCCTGGCGGTTGAGGCTCTGCCCTTGGATCGGAAACGCAACAATGAAGGTAGTCTAATTGAGCTACCGCCTTTATTGGGTAGGTCCATCATGCACACTTTCTCCTTGAAAGGGTGTAAAGATGCCTAACTGATTTCCAGATGCTTAGGTTGTTCAGGCGGATGTATTGGATAGTTTTGGCGTGACCCTTAGCAACCATCCACTTTTATCGAAGCGGAAAGACTTGCCTTAACGAAAGAGAGACGATGAAATGATGAATTCAGCTATCAATATGAATTAAATCAATCTCCCCGACTTCGCCATTGTGAATGAGTTTAACTCATAACCCCAAGGTTGCGCCGCACCAACAACTCAATATTCCTCCTAATGTCCAACCCAATGTTGGACGCCTTAATGCTATGCAATTATCAGTGTAATGCCAGAAAAGGTCGCCGTCAAGTTTGTGAAATAATGCGCAACACTGGCTAGTTGACGGCCGGGATATCAAAAGATGGGCCGCAAAAGAGATCGACCATTGAATAATAGGCTTTAAGCCCTCCAATTAGTCTATTCAGGCCTAAAAGGCTACAATGTCAGGACGATTTGGTTGGCAACCCGCCCTGAGCACAGAGTGAATTCCCAAGTCAAAAAAAGAACGGAGAAAAGAGCGAAATAATGAAGCGATTGTTGGCTGTTTTTGCCCACCCTGATGATGAAAGCGCCTTCGCCGGTACGATGGCCCATTACGCCTCTCAAGGCGCCGAAGTCGCCCTGGCCTGCGCGACCCGCGGTGAAGCTGGCGAGATCAGTGACCCCACCTTGGCGACGCCATCAAACCTGGGCCAGAAGCGCGAAGTCGAATTGCGCTGCTCCTGCGATATTATCGGCATTAGGCAGTTGTACCTGCTAGGCTATTGTGATTCGGGCATGGTCGATACCCCGGAAAATGAACGGCCCACCGCCTTCATCCAGGCCGATCCCGATGATGTGAGACGTAAGCTGGTCAAGCTGATGCGGGAGTTCAAGCCCCAGGTGGTCATCACCTTTGAACCTCAAGGCTGGTACGGGCATCCGGACCATATCGCCGCCGGCCGTTATACCAGCGAGGCATTTGAACTGGCGGGCCAGGCCGGCGTTTTTCCCGAAGCCGGTCCACCTTGGGCGCCTCAACGGCTGTTTCACGCCGCCTTCCTTCGTTCCCGTTTTAAGCTGATGGCCGATTACGCTAGCGAAAATGGGATCGAACTGCCGGGATTCGACCAGCTTCTCAGCGAAGAAGAGGATCCTTTGGAAAGGCAGATCACCCATAGGCTGGATGTGGATATCTATTACGAAATAAAAGAAGCTTCGAGACTTTGTCACCAGACCCAATTCGGCGACGATCATTTATTTTCCAAAATGCCGGCCGAAATTATGAGGGCCGTGGGCCGGCAGGAAGACTTCATCCAGGTCTATCCCAGGCTGGCCCCGGAAGCTGAACCTATCACGGATCTCTTTGCCGGGCTTTCGATGTAAATGCCATTCCGACCGAAGGGAGGAATCCCTATTACCTACGCCATAAATGAACACACTTTTTCCGGTAAGATTTCAGATATTCCTCTTTCCGTTAACTCCAATCGGAATGACAAAACTCAATAAAAATGAAATGCTTCGATTGCGGGACCAAAAACAAAAAAAAAGCGGTATTCTGCCGCCATTGCGGCCATCGTTTAACCTCATTCTGTCCGGCCTGCGGCGTCCGCTTGCGCCACCCGGCCAACTTTTGTGACCGCTGTGGTCATACCCTCGGCCAGGAACTGACCGCCTTCCGTAGCGAAGGAAGCCATCTACCCGAGGCGGGGTCAAAGGTGAGTCCCGGCCCACAGGTATACCAAACCCAAACCCAACCAGCCATCCCCGATAATTACCAACGATTCATCCCCAAGGAATTTGCCGAGAAATTGCAGACCGCCCGGACCAGTGGCGACATGGCTGGCGAACGGCGGGTGGTCACCATGCTCTTTTGCGACCTCAAAGGCTCAACGGCCGCGGCCGGCGAACTAGACCCCGAGGAATGGACCGAGATCATTAACGGCGCCTTTGAACAAATGATCCGGCCGGTTTACAAATATGAAGGCACCGTGGCCCGCCTGATGGGCGACGGTATCCTGGCCTTTTTTGGCGCGCCCATCGCCCATGAGGACGATCCCCAGCGGGCTATATTGGCCGGCCTGGACATCATCTCTGCCAGCAAATTCTACCGGGATAGTGTCAGCCAGCGTTACGACATCGACCTGGATGTGCGCGTAGGAATCAATACCGGCGAGGTCGTTGTTGGCGCCGTGGGTTCTGATTTGCGTATGGAGTACACGGCCATGGGCGACGCCATCAACTTGGCTGCCCGCATGGAGCAAACCGCCTCACCAGGCACCGTCCAAATTTCCGGAGAGACCCATAAATTGGTCGGTCCTTTGTTTGAATTCGAAGATCTGGGCGGCATCCAAGTCAAAGGCAAGCCGGAACCGGTTCCCGCCTACCGCGTCTTGCGACGAAAGAGTGACCCCGGCCGGCTACGCGGCATCGAGGGTCTGGAAGCACCCCTTATCGGCCGGGAATCAGAATGGTCGGACTTGCTGGGCGCCACCGAAGCGCTACAAAGAGGGGTTGGTCAAATCATCTTTCTGGTTGGCGAAGCCGGTCTGGGAAAGAGTCGCCTGATCCGCGAACTGTTCAACATGGTGGCTCACGACAAAGACGGGCCACTGGCTTGGTACGAGACCACATCTCTTTCCTATGAAGCTGCCCAACCTTATGGCCTTTTTCAACGCCTGGCCCGGCGGCTTTGCGGCATAAGCGCCAACGATTCCCCGGCTACCGTTCGCGACAAGCTGGAGGCCATGGCGCTCGAGTTACCGGCAGCCGATCAGATTGGGGCGCGTCGCGTTTTTGAAACCCTATTTGGCCTGCCTAACGCCGGTGGTTTGCCGCCTTTAGAAGGTGAAAGCTTCAAAGGACAACTCGCCGTCGTCAATGAGTCGCTGTGGCGTTTCCAGGCCAGCTCCAGGCCCGTCGTCTTAGTCTTCGATGATTTACACTGGACCGATCCGGCCTCTATATCCCTCCTGGAAAGCTTGCTGTCTTTGAGCGAAGAAGTGCCTATCTTATTTCTATGCGCCATGCGGCCGGACCGGACGGCGCCTGGCTGGGGATTGCGGCACTCGGCGTCTGAAACCTTCGCCCATCGCTTCGCCGAGTACATTATCCGGCCGCTATCGGCCGAGGATAGTTACCTGCTCATCGACAGTTTGCTGACTATCTCCGATCTGCCTCAAGTTCTACGGCAGAACATCATGGCTAAGGCTGAAGGCAACCCGTTTTTCGTTGAAGAGGTCGTCCGTGCTCTCATCGATTCAGGTGACGTGGCACGCGACGAAAGCGGCATTCACTGGTTGGCGGCTGGCGATGGATCGACCATCGATGTCCCTGACAACCTGCAGGCCTTGCTGGTTACCCGCATCGATAAGCTGGAAGATGAGACCCGCCGCGTCTTGCAGTTGGCCTCCCTCATCGGCCGCAGCTTTCATTTTCGTGTCTTGGAACGTGTTCTTGACGGGGGACTTTTTGCCAGCCCCGATGGTTTTGCCAAGGGGCAGTTATCCAATCACCTGACCAAACTGCAATATGCCGACCTCATTCGTGAAGCGACGCGTATTCCGGAATTGGAGTATATGTTCCGCCATGCGCTGACCCAGGAAGCCGCCTACCGGACCATCTTACACAAACTGCGGCGCGACTATCACGGTCGGGTAGGGGAAGTGATGGAACAGCTTTTTGCCGACCAATTGGAAGAACATGCTCCCATGCTGGCCCACCATTTCCAGGAGGCCGAAGATACGCCCCGGGCCATCCGCTACCATACCATGGCCGGCGACGCCGCCTATCGTCTTTACGCCCTGACCCAGGCTATCGAACATTACGGGCGAGCCCTGGCCCTCTCCGATCTCCTGACAGCCGATGGACAAGAATTGCTTCACCTGTACAAGCGGCGTGGACGAGCCCTGGAACTGGACAACGCTTACGCCGACGCTCTGGAAAATTACGCCGAGATGGAACGTCTGGCAGCCGAACGCAATGACCAAAACCTTAAGTTGGCCGCTTTGCTGGCCCGGACCATCGTCCATTCGACCTTCACTACCGTTTTCGACCCAAAGATCGGCTTGCCGTTGGCCGAGGAAGCCATCGTCCTGGCCCGCCAATTAGGGGACCGCGCCGCAGAAACCAAAGTCCTCTGGAGCCTGATGTTGGTTCACTTTTTTTCTCTGGCCGACTCTGATGCCGCCATCCAATACGGGCAGGAAGCTCTAGAATTAGCTCGCAAGCATGAGCTGGGCGGTCAACTGCCCTTTATCCTGAACGATCTCGGCCGCATCATGGGTTTCACTGGTTGGCTCAAAGAAGGGCGGCCGCTGGTCGAAGAGTCTATCGGGCTTTTTGAAGAGGTTGGCAATCTGCCTTTACATCAGGATAGCCTCAATTCCAGCGCCTTGCTGGCTTATTACGCAGGAGATTTCCCGGAAGCCCTGGATAAAGCCCAAGAAGGTTTACGCGTGAGCCGCTCCATCAATAATCAGTGGGGCATAGACTCCCACAAAGGTAACCTGGCCATGGTCTATATCGAACAGGGAGACTATGGTCGCGCGCTAGAAAATCTCCGGTATGATGTCGAGGAAGTTCGGGATTTGATCGTGACCTTACCAGAGACGACTCGCATTTATGTCGAACTTGGGGCGGCGAGCCTGATCGCTGAGCGTTTGGATGAGGTCCAAGAACGGGACTACGCTATAGGACCTGTATTTAACAAGATGTTTCAGGCAAGCATAGTCCGGGCTTATGTGCATAAAGGGGATTTGATCGCCGCCGAACAACTCTGGCCACAATTAGAGTTGAATGTCGAAAGCGAAAGGCCAGAGCCGATCAATCAAGAAGCCATGATGGCTTATCTTGAATTGTATTTCGCTCAGGGCCAAAATGATCAGGTCGTGACTCATCTAAAACGTCTGATCGGCCAGCGACAGGAAATGGGTTTCTTGGGACACATGGGCGAATTATACTTGATGCAGGCCCGGGCGCTGTTGGCGTTAGATCCACCCCGGACGGCTAAGGCACGGGCTGCCCTTGAACAAGGATTAAGGTTGACCAGAGAACAGGGCGCTAACCGAACCCTTTGGAAGATCCTGCTGGCTCTGGCTGATTTATCAACCGCCGGTGAGGCGGTTCTTATGCGTCAGGAGGCCTTAGAGATCGTGACCTGGATCGCCGGCAATATCGACGATCAGCAGTTGCGGGATTCTTTTCTTAACCTGGCGCAGGTTCGCTCGCTGATGGCAAGCAGGCAGAGCTTCAACAATAAATAAAAATCGAAAAAGCGAGATCGTATAATACTTTTTAGACAGGAGAAATGATAATGAAAGCAAACGATATGATCCGTGATTCTATCCAAAGTAGCATCCGTTTAATGAAGGGCATGACGGCCGAAATGACCGATGAGGAACTGCACTGGAATCCCCCGGGCACGGCTCACTCGGTGGCTGCAATCTATGCCCATGCGGCCTTGTCCACTGACTGGCAGATCCATTCGCTGTTTGAAGGTGAGACGCCGCGTTTTGCCGGCAATTGGGCCGGGAAAACCGGTGTTAGTGATCCACAACCAAACCAGACCTTGGAATGGGCCCAAACCGTCCAACTCGACATGCCTGTCTTCCAGGAGTATGCGACAGCCATTTTTGACGAAACCCTGGCCTACTGCGACAACTTGAGCGATGAAGATTTCGTGCGCCCAATAGACTTGTCCGTCATCGACGCCGGAGAGCAACCGCTTAGCTGGTGTCTGAGCGTGGTGGTCGTCAACCATCTTAACCAACTCGCCGGTGAAATATCGGCCGTTAAAGGCGTGCAAGGGTTAAAAGGTTACCCCTTCTAATGTTAATTTGCCCTGATTGCCAGACACCCAACCGTGAGGCGGCCAACTTCTGCCGGCGCTGCGGCCGGTTGTTGGTGGATCACTGCCCGCGCTGCCAGACTTCGGTGCTGCCTGATTCGGACTTCTGCGATCATTGTGGCCTGGCTTTGTCGCCTGCGGCCGCTCTTGGTTGGGCGCAGGCAGGCTCGGACCGGTCACAGTCCAAGACGCCACCGCAGACACAGCATTTGTCACTTGCCAGCCAATCCGAAGCACCAAGCCCCTTTCCCCAGGAGAGTTTGGTCCTAGCCACTGGCCCGAGTCCTGGTCCGGAATCCCATCTGGACCAATACATACCCAAAGAATTGCGGGATAAGTTGGAGACGGCCCGGGTCCAGGGGGGCATGGCCGGCGAGCGGCGGGTGGTCACCATGCTATTCTGCGATGTTAAAGGTTCCACGGCCGCCGCCGAGCAACTCGATCCGGAGGAGTGGACCGAGATCATCAATGGCGCCTTCGAGCACATGATCCGGCCAGTCTACAAATATGAGGGCACCGTGGCCCGCTTGATGGGCGACGGAATCCTGGCCTTCTTTGGTGCGCCCATCGCCCATGAGGACGATCCCCAGCGGGCGGTATTGGCCGGCCTGGATATCGTTTCTGGCATCCACTCTTATCGGGAAAGTGTGATCCAGCGCTACGACATCGACCTGGATGTGCGGGTGGGCATCAATACGGGCATGGTCGTGGTCGGCGCCGTGGGATCCGATTTACGCATGGAGTACACGGCTATGGGCGACGCCATCAACCTGGCTGCGCGCATGGAACAAACGGCTCTGCCGGGCACGGTGCAAATAGCCCAACCGACATACAAGGTGGTCGGTCCGCTCTTTGAGGTTGAAGCGTTGGGCGGAATCACCGTGAAGGGTAAAGAAGAACCGGTTCCCGCTTATCGTGTTCTCGGGCGTAAGGATCAAGCTCGTCAATTGCGGGGGATTGAAGGCCGGCGGTCGCCACTGGTCGGGCGCGACCTGGAATTGAAGACTTTGCAGGAAACATTTGCCGCCGCGTTACAAGGCATTGGCCGCATCGTCTGCGTCATCGGCGAGGCTGGGCTGGGCAAGAGCCGCCTCATTAACGAGGCTAAGAAGTCTTTGTCCACCGGTCGCGAGCTCGATTGGCTTGAAACAGGTTCCCTCTCCTATGAGACGGCCCAGCCCTACGCGCTGTTCCAACGACTTATCCGCCGATTAAACGATATCAAGTCCAGCGATCCGTCTGAATTGACCCGTGAAAAATTGGCGGGCCAGATGAGCGCCTTAGACGAGGCTTTTCACCAGCGGGCGCTACGCGTTTTTGAAGCATTATTTAACTTGGAAAGCGATGTTGGCGAGTCACGCCTGGAAGGAGAGGCTTTCAAAAGGGAGCTTTACGAAGTTATGCCCGCCCTTTGGCGCCAGCGTTTTGCCACGCAACCGGCCGTGCTCGTCTTCGAAGATATTCATTGGAGCGATCCCGCATCCATCGATCTGCTTTTACATCTATTTCCACTTACGGCCGAGATTCCCCTGGTGATATTGTGTGTTTTTCGCCCGGAACGGCAGGGCGCTGTATGGCGGATAAAGACTACGGCCGACGCCGATTACCACCATCGCTACAGTGAAATCAATGTGCGTCCCCTCTCTAATGGGCAGGTCAATGAAATGGTCGATCACCTGTTGGCTATTGCCGACCTTCCCGGCGACTTGCGAGAGCGAATCCTGGAAAGGGCCAGTGGCAACCCCTTCTTCGTGGAGGAAGTGGTCCGGAGCCTCATCGATAGTGGCGCCGTGGTAGCCAAGGAGCAGATGGCGGATGGCCAGCTGTTGACCATTTGGCAAGCCAGCGGTGATGCCCGGCAAATCGATATTCCCGACAATTTACAATCTCTCTTGGCCGCGCGAATCGATCGCCTGGAGGAAGACACCCGGCTGATCTTACAGATAGCGGCCGTCATCGGCCGGACTTTTTACCGGCGGGTATTAGAAGCGTTAGATGGTTCTGGTGATGGGACGGGCATACAAATCGAGCGGCAGCTGAATCTGCTGCTGAGATTGGAGATGATCCGCGAAGCCACCCGGTTGCCCGAGCTGGAATATAAATTCAGCAATCCCCTCACCCAGGAAGTGGCTTACCAGACCATTCTCCATCGCCGCCGCCGGGAACTTCATTGCCGCGTCGGACAGGCCATCGAAGCCCTATTCCCCGGGCAGCTAACCGAATTGGCTCCTCGCCTGGCCTACCATTTCTCGGAAGGCAAAATGCCGGAAAAAGCCTTTGAATACACCATGTTAGCCGGCGAAACGGCCGCCCGGCTCTACGCCAATGTTGAGGCGGTTGGGCATTATGGGCGCGCCCTAGCACTTCTGGACGAAGTCGATGCCAGCCATGAACAGCTGACTGCCTTGTATATCCGGCATGGTCGAGCTTTGGAATTACTCAGCCTCTATCCTGAAGCCCTGGAAAACTATGAGGCCATGCTCACCACGGCCCGCGAAAAGGGCGACCGGTTGTTGGAGTTCGATGCCCTGGTGGCCCAGGCCACCATTCGCGCAACACCTAACCAGGTATTCGACGCTGAGATCGGCGACCGGCTGAACCAGGAAGCGCTCGAGTTAGCTCGAGAGCTCAACCAAAAACCGATGGAAGCTAAGATTTTATGGAACTTAATGCTGCGGCAGTTGTGGGGTGAGTTCAATCATGCAGGAGCCGTCGAGTATGGCGAGGCAGCTATGAAGGTTGCCCGCAAGGCGGGATTGACGGCCGAGTTGGGCAAAATCCTAAATGATTTAGGATCGGCTTACCTTGGTATAGGCGAACCCGAGCGCGCTTTACAGATGATGGAAGAAGCCCGGACCTTCCTGGAACAAGAGCAAAATCTGCCGCTGCTGGCCCTCAACTTCACCAATTCGGCCATGGTCCACTTCTTCGCTGGCGATAGCGAAACAGCCCTGCGTCTTTTGGAAGAATCGCAGCAGATCGACAAGCCCATCGACAATCTTTGGGGTTTAGCCGGTAGCGAATATAACTTGGCCTATATTCACGTGTTATGTGGCTCCTGGAGGGAAGCTTCGGTCCGAGTCGACAAAGCTGTGGCCCTTAGTCAAGCGACGCACATCGAAGGGATGATAATTACCAGTCATATGACAAAAGCAGTCTTTTACGCCTATATCGGCCAAATTGAAGCTGGTCTGGATCTCATCGAACATGCCATTTCCAAGATCCAAGCATTGTGGAACATCATGGATTGGTGGCCCTGGAGCCTGATAGGTCGCTTCCACCTACTGGCAGGCGATTTAACTTCCGCTCGGGAAATGATAGAGAAAAGCGTGCCCATCATGCGGATTGATTTAGCGCCGACGCCGGTGTTTGGGCCAATAGAAGCTCGCCTGTCTTTCGCTCAATTCTATCTGGCTGCGGGTGAGCCGGATAAAGCCTTAGAGACAGCGGAAGAGTTGTTATCCTACCTGGCTAGATTCCGGGTCCGGCCGTTTCGTCCCGACGCCTTGCACTTGAAAGGTCTGGCGCTATTGGCCCAAGATCGGCTGGAAGAAGCGCGCGCTATCCTGGCAGAAGCTCGGTCCGAAGCTGAGGAGTTGGGCTGCCGGCCCATATTATGGCGGATCCTGGCGGCCCTGGCTGAAACCGAGGAGCAGCTTGGCGACGAGAACCAGGTTACCTCTTTACGCCATCAGGCCTGGGAAGTCATCACGGTCCTGGCCAATAGCATCCTTGACGACGATCACAGGGCGACTTTTTTAGCCTTACAGGATGTACAGCGGTTGGAGAGGGTTCGAGAAAAATAGGTTACCTAG
>JAHEJP010000130.1 GCA_024638855.1 Chloroflexota bacterium | reverse complement strand
GTCCTGGGGCACATCGTTAAGTTCAAAAAGATAAAACCCATCGGCATTTAAAGTCTGGCTCATGGTCAAGGTTATATTTAGATCACTGGTAAATGCTCTTAGTAATGCCGTTGCCTCACCCGCTAGGGGTTCGCCTGTCGAGGCGTTGACCGCTTGCCCGCTCACGCTGGCCGTTTCCAACGGCCGGAGGGCAGCCAGGACATCTGCATACCCATAACTGAACGTTCGCATGTAGTCGACAACAAAGCGCAACTCTTCGTCGTCTAGTTCATACTCGTGTTCCCGGATCTGGTTACCATTTGACAGGCTGCCGAATACATTTTGGTTGCTGATATTGAACCAAAAACCCAACTGGGTGAGATCACCTGGAACGGTATCCAATCCGGCCGCCTCAGGCCCATCGCCCAGTCCTTCCTCGCCATGACAGGCCAGGCAATTCTCTTCGTAAACGAGCTGCCCGGCTTCGACGTTCTCTACCGGCGTGCCAAAGCTATAGATAGTGGCGATTAAATCCCATCTGTCGGCATCACTCAAGGGGTTGCTGCTGTCCGGCCCAAAAGGCGGCATCCCTTGTGGGATTCGGCCACTGGTTATGACATTGAACATTTCCGCCGGTACGGCCGTTCGCAGGTACTCCGTTGATCCATGAGCGGCTGGCGGATTAGGTAAATTGGGCGCCAATTCGCCGTCGCCTTGACCGAGCGGTCCATGGCAATTCGCGCACCTTTCGGCGTGGATCGGCCATCCCCTCTCTGCATCCGGGGGTTGGGTTGGGATATCATTTTCCTGGGCAGCAGCGATACCGGCCGTCGCCCAGAAAAGAGCGATCAGTAAACTCAAGACAATCAGATATGGACCGTCCAGGCTTTGGCCACCTGGCAGCCAGAATAGAAATCTTCTTAATATGTTCATACACGTTGGGTTATTAACAATTTGTGACCACAGTTGGCGCAGAACTTATCGTCAGGATCGGTTGCCTGGCCGCATTGTGGACAAAAGGCAGATTGGCCATTGGCGCCTTCTGCTCGGGTCCCTTCGGCCGGCGCTGGAACAACCTGCGCCGGCTTCGCGCGCAGCCTGATGATGGCGGCCTCGATTTCATCGTCGACGACAGGTTCTGGTCCAGCAGCCTGGGGTACCTTAACCGGCTCAGAAACTGGTACGCTTTCATCCAACGTATCCAATTGCTTCAGAATAACCGTGGCATTCGCCATCAATTTCTGACGTTGCTGCTGGTATTCTTTCTCCGGTAAATTGCCAGTCTCGTAATCAAAATCCAGGTTCGCGATCTCCGTCAAGACCGCCTCTTTCTGGAGCTGCAACGCCTGCCTCGTTGTCGGTTTACGATTAGACCGGCGCTCCCTGTTGAAGAGTGGCCGAGCAATAAATAGGCCAGCCAAGACAAATAGGGCCAGCCCCAGTAAAATTGAACCAAATGTCATTTTTTTTCAAGCCAAAAGAGCGATCCTCTACCTCTCCTTCAACCTTCTCCTCCAAATGTTACCCTTCTACTGCTCTTTCAGCCAGCATCTGGTCAATGATACCGGTCAACATTGTTTCGCTGACCGGGCCAAGTTGTATATGAACGACATTCCCTTCTTTATCAATGAAAAAGGTCTCGGGCACACCAGTAATATCGTACTTGCTGGAAACGGACGAACGCAGGTCCGGAGCATTAGGGTACGTAATGTTATATTCCTCTAAATAGGCCAGGGATTTGGGCTCTACATCGACATAGGCGACGCCGAGAAAGACGACGCCATCATCACGGTAATCTTGCCAGGTCTGTTCTAACAAATCGGCTTCGATCTTACATTCAACACACCAGGAGGCCCAAAAGTTGAGAACGACAGGCCGGCCCTTAAAATCAGACAATTGGGCTGCCTGTAAATCTTCCCATTCATAGCCATTAAAAAATTGCATTTCAAAATTAGGGGCCACGCCATCCGGCCGGTCGATAGCCGACCGCTTCATGCCAAATGCTAATATCGCCACGAAAGCGATGGCGATGAGTACAATGGCGATGAGACCCCAACGTTTCCGTTTAGGTTGTTCTTCCGCCGAACCGGCGGTATCGACATTTTCGGTCATACCTACATCTCTCGTAATTCACGTTCTATTCTAGAAGTATAGTCGTCTTGATCTGGATCTTGGTCGACCGGGGTGGTTTCGCTACTAAGAGTGGGCTCGGTCAATGATGCATCACCAGGCGCTGTCTCGACCCGCATCTGGCTAAGGTAACGCAAAAAGAAAAACGCACCGACAACCACGGCAATGATCGGCAAGATCCAAACAGCCAGGGTAAATCCTGATCGAGGTGGCTCGGCTAGTGCCCGGGCGCCATACTGCAATTCAAAGTAAGCCTTGATCTCTTCTTCGCTTTGACCTTCCGCTAGTTTAGTCCGGATGACCTCTCGCCAATCTGCACAAGCCTGAGTAGCACAAACATCCAAAGGCGTGCTCTCGCAAACCGGACAGTAAAGGTCCTTGGCGATAGCATTCACGTCATCGTCGGTGACTGAGCCCTGAGCAGTTACGGGAGTGGCAAGGATTATCAGCGCTAGTAATAGCAATCCGAACAACAAAGCTGTTTTGAGTTTATTTAAACCTGGTAAGGGCATCATATCTATCCAGTGCCTAATCTCCGGTGGCGCCAGTGACGGCTACCCGCCTGCGCGATCTCGAACCAGCGATAACTTTTTCTTCGGCCGGATCTGGCCAGGCAGCGATCATTGTTCCAGCGATAAATACGAAAGCTCCAGCCCAAACCCAATTAATTAAGGGATTCAAGAAAATCCTGAAGGTCGCCGCATCATCCGTTGTACCTTCCCAATTAACCAGTATGACATAAAAATCTTCTGTGATCGTTGACCGGGCGTCCGGGATGGTCATGGGTTGCCTGGTGCGAGTATATAATTCAGTCTGGGGATTAAGAGTCCGGACGAACCCCCCATTCTTAAAGACATCCACCGTCGCTTCGGTAATGATCAGATCGTCGGCGCCAGGGAACCGCTCGACGCCTCTGAAAGTCATGGAGAAATCCTCGATGGCTACAGACTCGCCACGCGTTAGCCGGATTTGAGTCTCTTGTTGGTATAACTCGACGGCGATAATACCAAAAGCCATGATCAACACACCTAGATGAATAGTATAACCACCGTAGCGCCGCCGATTACGGCTGATCAAGGCCATTAACGCCTTGATAGGTGATTCACCCTTGCTACGAACACGCACAAAGGCTGCACGGACGAACTCAAATAAGGTCAGGATCGCGGCAAAAGTAACGATCCAGAAACCTAGAAGGGCGATCCAATTTCTGACGCCAAAAATAAACAAAAGAATGATCGTCAAAGTCGAGGCGACAATCGGTCCCAATGTCATTCTTTTCAGCCAGCGGATACTGGTCCGGAACCACATGGTCAACGGAGCGACGCCCATGAGCAATAGCAAAGCTGCAAACAAGGGACCATTAACCTTTTCATAAAACGGCGCACCAACCGTGACTTGTTGCCCGGTGAACAACTCCGTTGGGACCGGGAAGTACGTGCCTAAGAATGTAACCGCTGCAATGCTCAGAAAGAGAAAGTTGTTGAGCATGAAAGCGGATTCCCGTGACAAAAAGGATTCAATTTGATTTTCGGACCGCAGTTGCTCTCGGCGTTGATAGACCCAGTAAATAGAGAAAAACAGCATGAAAGATAAAAATGCCAGCATGAACCAGCCAATACTCGACTGGGCAAAAGAGTGGACGGAAGAAACCAATCCGCCGCGAACGTTCAAGGTACCTAAAATGACTAAAAGGTACGTCGATATCACCATTATGACGTTCCACCCTTTAAACATGTGCCTTTTCTCTTGAATGATGACTGAGTGCAAGAAGGCCGTCCCTGTTAACCAAGGCAAGAGCGAGGAGTTTTCGACCGGGTCCCAAGCCCAATAGCCGCCCCAACCTAACACATCATAGGCCCATCTTCCGCCCAGTATGAGTCCCAAACTTAAAAACAGCCAGGCTATCAAAGTCCAGCGGCGGGTGGTTCGTGTCCATCCTTCGTCAAACTTTCCGGCTATGAGAGCGCCCATGGCGAAGATAAATGGGATAGTGAATCCAGTGTAACCCAGGTACAGCATCGGCGGGTGAATGATCATACCTGGATGGCGTAGTAAGGGATTCAAGCCATTGCCATCGGAGGGTATCATCTGCGGCTGGACAAACAGGTTCTTTACATAGGTGATAGGCCCATTGACCAATAAAGCCAAGCCAGTGCCCTCGGCCGCTAGAGCACCTACACGTGCAAATGGATTCTCCGTCAACAGGGAGAGACCTAAGAAGAAAACGAGGGTAAAACTAGCGACGATGACAGCGTAGGGCATGATGGCTCTTTCATTGGCCCAACTGCGGATCATCGCAGCGGCGGTAAACCCAGATAGTAACAAGTTAAAGAAGAGGATCGACCCGGCCTGACCACCCCAAAGGGCTGTCACCTTTAGATAAGTGGGCATATCCCGGCTGGAAACGCTCCAGACATACTCAATGGAAAAGTCGTCGCGGAGAAGCGAAAAGATCAATGTGATGCATGCCAGAGCAACCAGAGGAAAGATGATTATGAGCGCGTTCCGGCCGCTCTCCACCCAGCGCGATTCTTTCTTTCGCACACCATAATAAGCGGCTATTGGTGCATAAATAGCAGCCAAAAAAGCGATAAAGAGGGCCGTAAATCCCAAGTTAGCTAACATATATCCTGCTCCACGGGTTTAGGGAAGTATGATGCCGGTGACCGAAGATTGATCGAAAGCGTGTTTGCGTCAATAACCGACGATTAGACGCCGGTCGTTCTGATCCGCCAACGATTGATCACCCGGCCTTCACCCGGTTGTGGTCGGTACGCCTTCTTCTTCGTAGCGTGTTGGGCATTTTAGGAATAAGCCGCCCGGATTAGCATTGAAGACGCCACCTTCGGCGCTGCCTTCAACCAAAGCCTGGGCTTCATGCTGCAGTAGATCCGGCATTGGCTCATTCATAGCCACAATACGCAATCGTTGGCCCGGGTTGTTGATGTCGTCGACGACATCGAATTCCAGACGGGAAGTTGTATCATCAATTTGGATGAATTGGATAGTATCCCCAAGAACCCAACCCGACACACGCAAGTCTCGTCCGGCAAATTTGCTTTGTTGGGCATAATATTCGTCGACTGTCAGGTAAAGTTGGGTGTTGCCACTCAGGGCGTTGACAACGAGGAAGGCGATGGCGGCGACCATGAGCAGGCCACCGATGATGAACTTTATCCGGTTATTTCGAGGCTTTTCTGCTGCCCCTTGTTCATCCTTAGTCCAGGTTGCTTGTGCCATAAACTTTCTCCTCTAAAAAGGTTGGTTTTGTATACAGCTTCTAGGTTATCAAATGCAGAAGCATTGCACCTCGAGGTGTCACGGATTACTCTCTTCAATTTTTTTACCGTGACACATTTAACTGCGCAAGGATGTTAGTTTTGTCTATATTAGTTCAATTTTATAAGTCGAAAACGAACTAGAAAAGTGACAAAACTCAGCTAATTAGCGACAAATGTCATAAAAATAAGCGATCCTAATAATAAGATGAAGTCAGCCTTTAATCTTACTTATTATCCGGCTTCAAATTGCTCGTTTTATAAGTCATCATCGTTTGATTCATCAAACTCCTCAGAAGAAGCCAGGATCGCTTTGGCCTGATCCAAGTAGTTTTCAGGCACCATCACATATCCATCGCCCAGCAAACCAACTGTCAGACCAAAGGCTTGCCCTGCCCCTTCCTGCCAGGCGCGAGCGGGGATGCCTTCGGTTTCTAAACGCTGGGCGATGATTTGGGCCGGGGCTAACCCGGCCGTCTTCGTCACAACCTCCCACTTCGTCTCTTTCTGATCGCCAGAACCTGTCGTCATTTCGTCATCATCTTCCTGATCGCTACCTGAGGATAGAGAACCAGAAGTTAGCGAATTCATGTATTTTGCCGTGTCTCAATTTCCGAGCACGAACCGACATGCACATAATGGCCCGGATTATACCGCCGATTGAAGAGCTTTGAAAATCTCCACTAACCGACCGTTCATCATGTTTGATAGAGAACAAGTCATCTGGTAAAGTACTCCGCGATGGATTCACGACATTATTCTTTCTCCTGGAGATCAGGAAATGCCCCTGTATGAATTCTTTTGTTACGATTGCCGGACGACATTTGGCGAGAGGCGCTCATTCTCCCAGTCTGGTCATGTGGCCGTTTGCCCACAATGCATGAGCCAACACACGAGAAAAGTGATCGGCGCTGTAGCAATCATTAGCGATGGCGTTCAGTCGACAGGCAACCGGCTAACCGCAAGAACCAATGCGATCCAATCCGCAAGCGGTGGCTGCGGATGTAGCGCTTGCAGTTGCGGGGCCGGGTAGCACCGGCCGCCGGGTAACACCGGCCGCCGGGTCATACCAGCCGAGGGATAAAATGGCCGTAAATACAGGAACCTGGAAATCAAGATATGACCAATGATAACAAGAGCAGCTCGCGCGTCTTTCTGGTCACAGGCGCTACCGGGGCGATAGGCAAGGCAATTTCTCGCCAACTTGCCCAAGAACCGGACCATGAAGTCGTCCTCATCGGCCGGGACGAGTCTCGTACGCGCCAGGCTGTCCAGGATATTATCCGCGATACCGGCAACCAAAGTGTCCGGCACGAGATCGCCGATTTATCACGGCAAGCTGATATTCTAGCCTTAGCCGATTGGTGGCAAGGCCCTCTTCACGTCCTGATTAATAATGCGGCCGTGACGCCACGGACGCGACAGGAAACACCCGAAGGCATTGAGTTGCAATTTGCCACCAATGTCTTGGCTTATTTTTGGCTGACGAAAGCATTTAGCAATATTCTTTCCAAGTCCACACCAGCCCGAGTCCTATTCGTCGCCAGTTATTGGGCCGGCGACTTAGACATCGGCGACCTGGAATTCAGGCGTCGACAATATAACAATAACCGCGCCTATCGCCAATCCAAACAAGCCGATCGCATGTTGGCGGCCGCTTTTGCCGAACGGTTGAAATCATTAGGTATTTCGGTCAACGCTTGCCATCCGGGGGATGTCAATTCCAAATTGAGCAGAAATTTAGGTTTCGGTGGTCACGAAACACCTGACGAGGGCGCCGACACCCCGGTGTGGTTAGCGACCGATACGGTTGGCCAACAAAAAACCGGAAAATATTTCGAAAACCGCCAAGAAGTCGATGACCGCTTCACCCATGATCGGCCGGCATTAGAAGCCTTGTACAAAGCTTGTGCCGCTTATACAAGTGATCGATAGCGGGTCTGGGAGCCATCAGTCTATATCACCATTGACGATCAAAGCATCAGGATAGCTCCAAACCGTCCAGTACACCCTTTCTCCGCCCTGTGTGAAAAAAACAAATCAGTGCGACAAGCTGTGCAAAAATCAGCAACTTCAACTTGCTCTACGCCGGCCTCTAACAATCGTTGCCTGTTTGCTTCTGGTAAGTCAAAGTACCGTTTGTCGCCGGACAATTCCGAACCTCCTGTATCTGGGGCAGGACGAAGCAGCGCCTGTGACTCATTGAAAGTATCCTTTACAGCAGACAAAACCGGTTCGCCCACTTCGTAGCAACAAGGCCCAATACATGGTCCGACTGCGGCCGATAAATCAGCCGGTTCGCTGCCGAAAGCTTGTTGCATGGCACGCACCATCGCCCCGGGCAGATCCTTGACTGCCCCTTGCCAGCCGGCGTGACCTAGCCCAATGCCTCCCCTGAGTGGATCGAATATTAATATCGGCGCACAGTCGGCATAATTCATCGTCAAACCACACCCTTTTTCATTCGTGATCAAGCCGTCGACCGGGCCAATATATTGCCCGTAGTCCTGATGTGTCACGATGGCGACATCTGCTCCATGGATCAGGTGGGCATGCACCAGAGAATCATTGCTCCGGTCATGGGTAGCGTAAGCTCGGGAACGATTGGCGTAAACATTTTCCGCCCGGTCACGAACCGATATGCTAAGATTCAGCGTGTCGAACGGCCAAGGACTCGTACCACCTTGCCTTGTAAAGACAGCATGTTGAGTGTCGCTGCTGCCATTGGCAAAGTTTTCAAAGCAGAAAAAAGGAAGGCTATTCCGAATATGTTCTATCACTTTTACACTTCGTTTATCAAATTCATATTGCACAAGATCCTAATCGAATATGGAAATGCATGCAATCAGCATCATGGGCATGATTTGGCCGGCTATGGATTAAGATTCGAGAAGCCCTTGCAGCCGCCGGCTGCCTACAGCCTGCGTACTGACGCCTTCCATGTTATAATCGCCCTGCCAGGAACATTTGAGCTATGACGAAAAGAAGCAGTACCAGCCGGAGGAAAACGACGTCTCGCCGTAAAAGCACCAGCCGCCGGACAACGACGCGCCGCAAAACTTCCCAGTCAAAAAAGCGTCAATTGAATCTTAGCCTGAATGCCCAACAAAAGGCTATCATCATCGGCATATCCCTCATCTTCCTCACAGCCATCATCGCGCTTAGCCTATTATCGCCGAACCAGGGTCAGTTAACGGCCTTTCTCTCCACGGGAATGTGGAATGTGTTTGGCTGGGGTGGCGCTATCATCCCGGTGACCTTGGGTGTTTTCGGTTTCTACCTCGTTTTATGGGGAATGGAACAACCGCCAAGGATTCCTTATTTGAGGTTGTTAGGTCTACTTTTGCTATTCCTCACCTTTGAGGCTTTCGCTTCGCTGGCCGTCGTTAGCTGGGATAATGGCATCAACGACGTTTTAGCGGCCGCCCAAGAAGGACAAGGGGGTGGATACGTTGGTGCCGGCCTGTCAATGCTCTTGACTGCCGGTGTCGGTCTCTTAGGCACTGTTTTTTTGCTGCTGGTAACGGGTATCGTGGCAGCCGTATTGGTATCTGGCGTTAATCGTCAAGATCTCGGTCTGTTTGTCAACAAAATATTCGCCCGTAAACCTGAGTCCGCCGGCGCCGAAGGACCGATTATAAACAGACGTGGCGGCCGTAGCACCACGGCCGAACCAGCTATCGTCCAAAATGCAGAGGTAACGCCTGCTGAAGAAGCATTAGCCGAGGCAGCCGCGCCACCAGAACCAGTTCCGGTCAACCTTGGTTCACGACGACAGCGTAAACGCTCGACTCGTTCCACTGCCAATGTTCAACCGGCATCGAACGGCAATCAAGAACAGATCGTCGCCCCCACCCCAGTGTTTCTAAACCAGGCTGATAGCCAGGTCTGGACGCTGCCGAAGTTAGACGAAATGCTGGAGCCGGGCAACGAGCAAGATATCGGCGATGCCCATATCCGCGAACAAGTGGAGATCATCGAACATACTCTCGAAAGCTTCGGCGCGCCGGCAACGGTAGTTGAGATCAACCAGGGGCCAACCATTACCCAGTACGGCGTTGAACCCAACTTTATCGTCCAACGCAGCGGTAGGCGAACCAAGGTTAAAGTGGGCAAGATCGCCAGCCTGGCCGATGACCTAGCATTGGCTCTGGCAGCCAGATCGATCCGGATTCAGGCGCCGGTCCCCGGCAAAGGGTATGTGGGCATCGAAGTACCCAATTCTGATTCAGTGCTTGTTTCACTGCGGGACGTCATGGAATCAGCTGAATTCCAAAACATTGAATCACCTTTACGAATTGGATTGGGCCAAAATGTGGCCGGCCAACCGATCACCGCCGATTTAACCCAAATGCCCCACTTACTCATTGCAGGCACAACCGGTTCCGGCAAGTCGATCTGCATTAATGGCATTGTCTCCTGCCTGCTTCTACAGAATACGCCCGAAAATCTACGGCTGGTGATGGTTGATCCCAAGCGTGTTGAGCTAACCGGCTATAATGGGGTACCGCATCTGGTCGCTCCAGTGGTTGTCGATTTGGACCGGGTGGTTGGAACCCTACAATGGGCGATGCGAGAGATGGACAATCGATACAAGCGCCTGGCTGATGTAGGTTCGAGAAATATAGCCGAATATAACAAGAAAGCACAAAAAAACGATGGCGAACGCATGCCCTATATCGTCATTGTCATCGACGAGTTGGCTGATTTGATGATGCTCTCGCCTGAGGAAACGGAGCGAGGTATTACGCGTCTGGCCCAAATGGCGCGGGCTACAGGGATTCATATGATCATCGCCACCCAACGGCCGTCGGTGGACGTAGTCACCGGTCTGATCAAGGCCAATTTCCCGGCCCGGATAGCTTTCGCCGTTGCCTCCAGCACTGATAGCCGGGTCATATTAGATTCCACCGGAGCCGAACGCCTGCTCGGGCGGGGCGATATGCTCTTCCAAAGCCCCGATGCGGCCGCGCCGCTGCGTATGCAAGGTTGTTTTGTCAGCGAGAGCGAGATAAATGGCCTCATCGATTACTGGCAAAAAGCACGGCGACAGGCCCGCCCGACTCCGGATGAGGCGCCACAAGAATCCCAGGTCGCCGAGGAATCGGGGGAACCGGCACCACAGGTAACGCAGGAAACAACTCCTGCTCCCGAAACCGCCCAGCAACCGCTTTGGGAGGATATGCGTGAAGTAGAAGAAGAGGCAGCCAAATATTCCGACGATCTGCTTCCCGATGCGATCGCCATGGTACGCCAACATGGCAAGGCTTCCACTTCGTTGCTCCAACGCAGATTCCGGATCGGCTACACCCGGGCAGCGCGCATGATGGATGTCATGGAGGAAGATGGCATCATCGGTCCACCAACCGGCACCAGCAAGGCCCGCGAAGTCTTACCCTATCAGGAGGATTTAACGGCCTCTGAGAACAGCGGGGAGAGCCAGCCTTAATTTGGCCCATCTGACAGGCGAAGAACGAGCCAGATACGTCCAGAACATGTTCGGCCGCATTGCGGGTCGCTATGACCTGATGAATCGATTGATGACCGCCGGGCAAGACGTGCGCTGGCGCAGGATCGTCATCGAGGAAGCCAGATTGCCTCCAGATGGTAAATTATTGGATATTGCCACCGGAACAGGTGAAATTGCCCAGGAAGGGCTTCGACAGAAGCCAGGAATCCTGTCTGTAGGCGGCGATTTCACCATGGAAATGATGCTCATCGGCAAACAAGACCCTAATCGCCAGGCGGTTCGTTGGGTCGGCGCCAATACCCTGGCGCTGCCTTTTCGAGATGAAACCTTCGACGCAGTGACTTCGGGATTTTTGATGCGCAATGTCATCGACGTGCCCGGCGCATTCCAGGAACAGATGCGGGTGACAAAGCCAGGCGGCCGGATAATCGTGCTCGAATCCAGCCCACCAAAGGACAACGCCCTGAAACCGGCCATCCGCTTCCATCTGAACCACATCATTCCCACTCTAGGCAAATTGGTTTCCGGCGAACGAGAAGCCTACAATTATTTGCCCGACAGCACCCAACAATTCCAAGAACCTGAAAGTCTGGCTCTGATTATGAGTCAGGCTGGGTTGATTGATGTCTGTTTCCAGATGTTTATGTTTGGGACCATCGCCATTCATGTAGGCCAAAGACCTGCATGACAAATAAAAAAAAACCGTTTACCATAGGCTTTCTAACGATGTTTTCTGCGAGGTGTAAACGTGAGCACACAAGACGAAATTCAGATAAAAGCTAAGATCTTGTCGACCATGAAAGATGTGGATTCATTTGCCGCCATCGACCATTTAGAGAGGCAGACGGATCCGCTCAAGATCATCTCCCTGTACAATCAATTGCTCAAGTATTACTACTACGAGGAAAGAGACATTCAGGCGGTAATTATGATGGCGCGGGCTGGAGCCCAATATGGCCTGGCTGCCGCCCGAACATTAGAAGCCCAAGATCCGGCCGCCGCTAAGGAACTTAAAGAAGGCGCCAGAGGTGTGATATATAATCTTGCCTCTTATACCTGGCCTGGCTGGAATGAACCCGGGATTGAGATCGGACCTGGCGAAATTGCCCAAGGACTTGATGCGGCCAAAGCCTCAATTCGATTAGCCCAGGAACTGAAGATGCCGCCGCTGCGTTTATCTCGCAGCCACTGGATGGTAGGCGCCCTGCTCCTGGCCTCCAGTAAACAGCCGGAAGCTAGGGAGCAATTTGAACTAGCAGCCCAATACGCTGGTGAGGCCGTGCAACCGGCCGAGGTTTTACTGTCAGAGGGCTTCAAACTCATGACGATTATGCTCGACTCAGCAAATACTCCTAAAACAGAGGCCCGCTATCTGCAACTCAAGCGAGAAATAGCCGAGATGGAAGACGGTGAATACTTCATTGCCCAACTGGATACGGCCTATGAAGTGTTCTCCAGCTGAGCGACGCATTTCTGACTAATCTAAGTCAAAAAAAACATCAACGGAGGAAATGAATGGCCAGACGTCTTATACCCTTGTTCATATTAATTGCATTTACGTTTGCCGCCTGCAGTCAGGCGACGGAACCGGCGGCCAATCCCTCTACGGCAACAATCCCGGTTGTGGAGGACGAACCAGTTGCACCGACTTTAGCCGCAACCGAATTAGCGCTCCCGACTGAGCCGGTCCAGTCGACTGTCGAGCAGCCGGAAGCCACCCAGCA
>JAHEJP010000129.1 GCA_024638855.1 Chloroflexota bacterium | reverse complement strand
CCCACCACCAACGTAAATCCAATACAGCCTGCCGCAGCTGATCCGGTCCAACAGGCTCAATCAATTCTTTTAGAAGCGGACCTTCGATGACTACCCCCATTTCACGTAAGATGTGACGTTGGATGATCCAATCCGAATCATGTTTTTCCACCTTGAGCTGCCCTCCACGCTCAATATGAGGGTGGATCGAATTATTTGGATCGTAATACCTGATTGCAGTTACTGGGATGTATGACCCCTCTAACTCATAGCCCCATTTCAAATCTGCCGCTATATCTTTGTGCATCTTTTTTAGCTCCGCCAGCGTTCCGGCCGATAGTTTTTCAGACGTGACGATCAGAAAATCTATATCGCTCTTGTGATTGAAATCACCACAGGCGAGAGAGCCATATAAGTAAAAGCCATAGAATTGATCACCCAAAATCTGCCGGACTGACTGGAGCATACGTGCCAACAAGGCATCAATTTCAGGAAACTGGGTAGGATGGATATCACTAAAATTCGTCATCACTTTCTCATCCTAACCCGATATTTTTATCTCTCCAAATTCCACTGATGTTAGTGACCTATGAGAGACCTGTCGTCCGAAACTCAACTCAGTTGCCCACCCTGTACCTAGCTGCCATAATCCGTATGAGCGTGATCTGTCTAGTTTAATTTTGCCAACTTCGGGTTGATCATAGGCAAATGGAGAGAAGTTCGTCTTTTGTTTAGGCAACGAGTAAGTGTGGAACATTTTTTTTAATATTAGGCGATAGGTAGTAGGCGATAGGACCGCATTTTCGTTCACACAAGATCAACCCGACTGGAGAAGATGATGAGAAGGTACAATTTGATAAAAAGCCTGGGCATTTTGACCGGTGTGTTCATTCTATTGCTATTTGCAGCCGGTTGTGGACCAGCGACTCAAGAAAGTGAACTTACAGATGAGTCGGGCTCGGAAGATTTGGGCAGCATGAATTCAGAAGTTGCCCAGGCCGTTCAAGAAGAGCCTGAGGAACAACAGGCAGAAAGTGAGGAACAGGACAACGAGATAAGTACAGAGCCGGTTAGCGATGATGTTGGTTTGGCGATCGATGCCGAGTCAATCGAAGTTGACGATAATGGTTTAATGGTAGGCTTTACCATTGACGGGCACGCCTTCCGCGGGGATCCCGATGCATCGATCGTGATTCAAGAATACTCTGATTACCAGTGCCCTTTTTGTTCTCGTTTTTATTTCGATACTTTGCCCTCCATAGAGGAGAGTCAACTGGCGACAGGGGAAGCGGTACTCGTTTACTACGACTATCCTTTAAACAACATTCACCCTCAGGCTAGCGCGGCCGCCAATGCCGCCCGTTGTGCCGGTGACCAAGGGGCTATTGCATATTGGGCTATGCACGATGCTTTGTTTTCTAGCCCAAACCAGTGGTCAAATATCGACGCGAACGCCATCTTCGCTGGATACGCTGAAGAGATAGGGCTAGACGTCGACGAATTTGAAAACTGCCAGTCAACAGGTAAATATGTTGATGTAGTTGAGGCCGACCTGGACTCAGGCATCGTCGCTGGCGTCACAGGAACACCCAGTTTTTTGATCAATGGGCAACTGTTGGTTGGCGCTCAACCGGCGGCTGTTTTTGCAGATGCCATCGAGATTATCAAAAGCGGCGATCAATTAGCCAGCAACGAACCCGAACCATCCCAAGGCTCACCTGGCGCCGCACCGACACCGGCAGCTTTCGAGGACGAATTCGCCGGAGCGATGGGAGATCCCGCCGCCCCGGTTACCATCATAGAGTTCACCGACTACCAGTGTCCATACTGCGCCCAGCACTCCTTGGACACCATGCCTGGAGTCGTCCGTGAGATGGTCGAAACAGGCCGTGTATATTACGTCTTAAAAGATTTACCGTTGGATCAGCTCCATCCTAATGCGCGATTCGCAGCCGTAGCTACCCGATGCGCTGGCGAACAGGATGCTTATTGGGAAATGCATGATACGGTCTTCGCTAATCAAAATGAATGGGCTGAGCAAACGACTTCTATCAAAAACATGTTCTCAGGATATGCTGGCGACATCGGCCTGGATGAAGCCGACTTTTCCTCCTGCTTGGAAAGCGGCCGCCATGACCAGTCCGTTGAAGCCAATGTCAATGAAGCGCGTTCTTTAGGCATCGGCGGGACACCTTTCTTCTTCGTAGACGGTTATCCACTCAACGGAGCTCGACCCTTAGAACATTTCCAGATCGCTGTCGAACTTGCCGAAGAGGGCCGGTTGGCAGAAGCTTTCACCCCACCTGACGAACCTGAACCACAAGAACCGTCCGGGCCGCAAGATGTTCCAATTGGAGATGCCTTCTCCATTGGTGATCCCAATGCGCCGGTTACCATCGTGGAATATACCGACTTCCAATGCCCATACTGCAGCCGTCATTTCCAAGAAACCTATCCCCAAATAATAGATAACTATGTGGACGAAGGGCTAGTCCGCTATGTCTTCAAGGATTTTCCACTAAACAATATTCACCCTCAAGCCAGCTTGGCCGCCCAAGCGGCCCGCTGCGCCGGTAACCAGGAATCATTTTTGGAGATGCATGAACTCTTATTTTCCCGCCAGAATGAATGGAGCGGAAAGTCGCCGCTTGATATTTTCGCTGGCTATGCCGAAGAGTTAGAGATAGATAGCGCGGCTTTTGAGCAATGTTTGGCTGACGGAACCTATGCCGATGCTGTCGATGCCGATTTACAGGAAGGGGTTCAATTAGGGGTTACCGGTACGCCGGCCTTCTTCATCAATGGTTACCCGGTTTCGGGCGCCCAGCCTTACTCCCTCTTCGAACAAGCCATCGAGAGCCTGATGGCTGAGGCAGGAGGTTGATTTACACGATATAACGCCAAGTTCAGTTTAATCTGACCTGCGAAAGCGAAACCACCCAGAAGTCCAGGTTGGCTGATCGGGTACGTCTGTTGTACCACGCTCTGACCACTCGAGGATAAAACCAGTCTCAAACAAACGGATTAAATCGCCTTCATTCAAGGCAGGAGGACCATCGGCAAGGTCTTCACAACCTGTCCTGGTTTCCTCTTCTCGAAGCCGGGCAAATATGAGGAATATGGCTCCTTGAGGTAAAAGCCGGCACAGCTGATCCCGGTAATACCTTAGCTCTGTTTGGTCCAATGCATGGCCGCAACCTACGTCCAATGCAAAATCGTAGGGTCCACTTAGAAAGTTGAGAGATGTTACTTTAGCCAAATGAAAATGGACCTCTACAGAGGCCTCAGCCGCCCGTTTTTTCGCTTCGACGATAGCTTCTGGCACGAAATCGACTGCATCGACCTGCCATCCGTGATTAGCCATGTAAATCGATGCTCGGCCAAATCCACAACCCAAATCCAGCGCCATACCAGGCATTTGGCTCGAAATGTAATCTATTACCTCCGGTGGTGGCAATGAATCGTCCCATGGCACATCACCGGCTAAATAGCGGGCTCTTAAACGTTCATAGGTGCTTTCACTGTTTTCAGCCATAATGTTCTAGAATCCTGTTGTCATGCGATTTCCTTGGGCAAACAGTTTACTGCTCTTACTCTTGATTTTACAACTCATCAGCGGATTTGCTGGTTTCTTAAACGGTCGCCAGATGGAGGCCTGGCTATTATGGCTCCATGGCATCGGGGCCTATGCCATCTGCTTATTGCTAATTTGGAAAGGCTCCATCATTCTGAGCGCTTATGCGAGAAGGAGGGCTTTAACTGGCCACCGCCTGGTTTTTTCAGTTTTGCTCGCCTTTCTGCTAGTGACCATCTTTTCAGGTTTCAGTTGGACCTATTTCGGGCCACGATACTTTTTCGGATTTAGCCTGATCACCCTTCACATCTTTTTAGCCATAGGATTAGCCGTCCTCATGAGCTGGCATATTTGGCATTTTCGCTGGGTCATCCGAGTTCCCGAGGCAAACGATCGTCGTGCTTTTCTGAGATTGGGTGGACTGAGTATCGCTGGCCTGCTCATTTGGCAGGGATCTAATCTGATTCGTCAGGGTCTGACCTTACCTGGCAGCCGCCGGCGATTCACCGGATCTTTCGAAACAGGCAGCTTGAGCGGCATCTTCCCTCAGGTAAGTTGGATTGCCGACCAGCCACCAAAAGTTGACATAAATAATTGGCGATTGATCGTCGATGGCGCTATTGAGCAGCCATTGACCTATACATGGGCAGAGATTTTGCAAATGGAATCGAAGCAAGAAATCGTCACCCTTGACTGCACCGGCGGTTGGTATTCCGAGCAGGTGTGGCGCGGTATACCTGTATCCCGGCTACTTGACGCAGTCAAGGCCGATCCAGATGCCCACAGCATAACATTTGTATCACTTACCGGCTACGAACGGCGTTTCACGCTGGAACAAGCCCGGCGATATTTGTTAGCCAGCCATGTTGCCGGCCAACCACTCAGCCGAGGTCATGGATATCCACTCCGCCTGGTGGCGCCTGACCAAAGAGGCGTTAATTGGGTCAAGTGGCTTACCCGAATTCGAATCAATAAATCAGGCAGCTATTGGCAGCTTCCTCTACCGATACAGTAGTTGTTGGTAGGTTTTAATCATCCAGAAGGAAGTATTCTTCTAGCAGATCTTCATAACCGGCCGGTATATATTCCCCGGTGCTTTTTATCAACTGGTATTTTCCCCGGTAATCTCCCCGGCTGATCCTCTCTAACATTTCGACCAATCGTTCGACATCCTCGATATTGTTGTAACATCCAAAACTGGCCCGGACCATACCGGGCATATTGGATTTATCTCCCTGAAGCATTTGATCCCGCCAAGAACCAGCCGTCGTCTCATTCATTTGCAGTAAGTGAACCACATAAGGATGGGCACAAAAACAACCACTGCGCACCCCGATGCCGCCTTCATATCCTAAAATCGCTGCCACCAAAAAATGGGATACTCCCTTCAAGTTAAATGGGATGGCACCCACTTTTTCATCGGCTTTCGCTGGATCACTTTGGCCATATATCTGAATACCAGAAACCTGCCCCAGGCGCTCTAAACCATAGCCGATCAATTCTTCCTCGTGCGCAGCGACATTGTCCATTCCGATTTCCATTAGTGTTTTCGCAGCAACCGCCATTGCCACTGCTCCGACAACGTTCGGGCTGCCAGCTTCATCTCGATCGGGCATACCAGCCCAATGGACCTCGTCCAGAGTTACAATATCAACGGTTCCGCCACCAACATATTCCGGCGGCCCCTGCATAAAAACGTCCTTTGGTCCAATAAGAGCACCTGTCCCAAATGGTGCGTACATCTTGTGAGCTGACAAGGCCACGAAGTCCAGATGTTCCGGGTGATCATCTGGCTTCATATCTACCTGACGATGAGGTGCGAGTTGGGCGGCATCAACCAGGATCATTGCACCGGCCTGATGAGTTTTCTCAGCTAAGCGGTGTATGGGCTGGATAAAACCACTCACATTTGAGGCGCCGGTTACCGCCACCAAGGCCACCTTGCCGGCATACTCGGCCAGCAAACGATCGAAATCAGCCTCATCTAACCGGCCGTCGGCTGTGCAGGCTACATGAACGACCTGGGCGCGATTCCTCCATGGCAGATCATTGGAATGGTGTTCCATTTGGGAACTAATGATCACGGCATCATCGGCCAAGGGTAAGCGGTAAGACAGCTTGTTTATGGCCTCGGTGGTATTTTTCCCAAAGACGACAAAATTAGTATCAGGATCAGCGCCGACGAACTGGGCAATGATCTCATGCGCCTGATCGTAGGCAACGCTGCTCACGCGTGATTTGAAGCCGGTTCCCCTGTGAACGCTGGAATAGTACGGCATAAATCGTTCGACAGCCTCCATGACATCTAACAATACAGGAGTGCTGGCGGCGTTGTCTAAGTTTACATAAGTTGTCAACCGTCCATCCAACAAGGGTACTTTCATGTCTAGACCAACGATACGGTTCCGTAGATTCAGTTCACTTGTTCTTTGGTTGGCAATTGGCATCAGTTTCCTCATTTAATAAACGAATCGAATTAGGGCCGACATTAAGCTCTAGAGGCCACGTGATAATTATATGTCAGCTGTGGAAATTCGGTAATTTTCAGGATTGATTCTGTTGGCCTAATTCATTCATGCCTGTATCTATTCCGCTAGAAGTTGAGTGATGGAATGAACCGCATATATCTTGCCAATTCAAACAACGAGGTAACAATAGTGCCAGGGTAATAAAAATATGAAAAGAAATAGATTGATCACTCTCTCCATTCCGATGTTAACCACAATTGTTCTGGTTTTATTGATCCATTCGGTATTTTCCAATGTTGGAGCAGCCCAACCGGCTCGAGGCATGGATGAATTGTCGGCCCAGAAACAGGTGACGGTCCAGGTTATAGCCTCCTCCCGGCATGATGCTTCCCGACCGCTGCGGGATTTGGCCTTTGTCGACAACGGGCAAGGAACGGCATATGACCAAGGGTTTCCTGGCCTTGCTTTGCCCAAAGCCAAGACAAGATTTCCGCAAGGCGGGACCTATCGCTTGCTCCCCCAGCACCAAAATTCTCCGCTGGAAACGATGCCACCTCCAATTCACAATTTCGATGGTGTCGGCAATGTCAATAACGCCATCTCTGTACAACCGCCCGATACGCAAGGTGACATTGGCTTCGACCCGGCTACAGGCGCCCGCTACTATATGCAATGGGTGAACCTTTCCTTGGCTATCTGGGATGTCACCGATCCATCCAATGTTGATCAGATCTTTGGCCCGGTTAGCGGCAATGCCCTATTTACCGGTTTTGGGGGTCCTTGCGAAGATACCAATAGCGGCGATCCCATTGTCTTATTCGACCACCTGGCAAATCGCTGGTTGGCAAGCCAATTCGCCTTGCCCGAAAGACCGAATCCCCCTTACTACCAATGCGTCGCCGTCTCCGCAACGGCCAACCCAACCGGCGCCTGGTATCGATACGAAATCCGCTGGCCTGGAGACAAGTTTAATGACTACCCGAAGTTTGGAGTTTGGCCTGATGGTTACTACCTGACCGTCAATCAGTTTGTGCCCTCGGGATCCGGCGGTTTCAACTGGGCCGGCGCCGGCGTTGCCGCTCTGGAACGGGACAAGATGCTGCTCGGCCAACCGGCGAATATCGTCTATTTCGATCTTTTTGGCGTTGATTCTGATTTTGGCGGCTTGTTGCCGGCTGATTTGGATGGCCCGGCTCCACCCGAGGGATCGCCAAACTTCTTCATGAGTTGGGATGATACCAGCTGGACTGGAGATCCGGTTGATACGATCCGGCTTTGGGAATTTGATGTGGATTGGCAAACGCCCTTGAATTCAACTTTCGGCTTGAGTGGTCAACCTAACCAGACACTAGCCACATCTAATGTTGATCCTAACATGTGTAATTATGCCAGGGCCTGCATCGCCCAACCTGACACTAGCAATAAGCTAGACGCGCTTTCCGACCGGCTCATGTACCGTCTGCAATACCGAAATTACGGCGATTACCAGATGCTTTTGACAAACCATACTGTCGACGTTGATAGTAATGATCAGGCAGGCATTCATTGGTTTGAACTACAACGAACGACCGGTCCGTGGATCGTTTACCAGGAGGGCCTACATGCACCCGATACAAGCGATCGCTGGATGGGTAGTATCGCCGCGGATGCCTCTGGCAATATCGCTTTGGGTTATAGTGTGGTCAACTCAACGACCTATCCCTCGATTCGCTACGCTGGTCGAACCCATGAGGATCCTTTGGGGACTCTGCCACTTGGCGAAACCACATTGATTGCCGGCAATGGCTCGCAGACCTCGTTCAGTAATCGCTGGGGGGATTACAGTATGATGGGCGTCGATCCCCTAGACGATTGCACATTTTGGTATACGCAAGAACATTACCAGAACAGCGGTAGTGGCTGGCGAACCCGGATAGGCTCATTTAAATACCCCCAGTGCCTCTCAGTGCCAGGTGGAACCCTCGACGGTACAGTGATCGATGCCAATACAAGCGTTCCTTTGGAAGGCGTTGGGATCAAGGCAGCCGCACTCATTACCCAAACGGGAATGACGACAACAGGACAAGCTGGTAACTATGCCCTGGCTCTGCCCCAAGGAACATATACGGTCACTGCATCGGCCGCCGGCTATTTATCCGCTACGGTTACGACTGTCGAGATTAGCGATGATCTGACTACAACCCTCGACTTCTCTCTTGCTGCGCCCATGCTTGCCGCTGACCCTATTAGTCTAACCGTTAGCTTAACCCAGGCAATCACCTCTACCCTCTCCTTGACGCTTGAGAATTTGGGTAGCGCCCCAGCCCTCTATTCCATAACCGAAGCACAGTTTATGCCCTGGCTAATAGCCGAACCGGTGGGAGGCCTAATCTTGCCGTCGGAGCTTGTGACCATCCAGATCACTTTGGATGCCGGCTTGCCGGCAGTTGACCAACCCGGACTGTATACAGGCACGTTGATCGTCGATTACCCTAATCCGTATGGCAGCATCGATATCTCAGTAGCGATGAATGTCCTTCCTCTGCCTGTTCTGCCCCGCATGTACCTGCCGGCATTTAACGAACCAAATTGAAAGATGTTCGATCTTTTTTAAGGCCAGTACTGCTAAATCAACACCGCCATCATTTCGCGGCTTAAGTCTATTTTTATTGACATAAGTAGTTCTATCTTGACAGCCGATTGATCCTGAATTAGGCTGGAATCAGGGAACTGGACCCCATAAGGCTGTGAGATTATGAAGGGCCGGATCACTACTATATTCATGCTTTCATGGCTGTTTTTACTAACGGCGGTATCCTGCAGCCGGCCGCTTACAGCTTCATTGCCTCCTTCGACGCCTGAACCACAAAACACGGCAAGGGATGATGCAGTAAAGAGCTCAGTAGCTGCGCCAGAACCCAATCCACACTATCCACAAGTAAATTGGGTGTCGGAAGCTATTCCACCTGAAGCGTTCGAGACCCGGCGTGTAATTGACTCGACGGAAACCCCAAACCGAAACTTGATTGATCTCTACCGGCGTTTAAGGGATCCAGACCAGCCCAATATACCATCATCGCGTGAAGGGCCTTGGAACCTCAATAAGGGCGAGAATCATACCTTCTGGATCGAAAATAAGGACAATCAGGAAAAATCACCGGTATCAGCCACCTTGATGGTCGAAACACCCCATGCCTATTTTTTTGTCGAGGATGGACTGGATCTGAATGAGGACAGTTTAAACCGGCTGGCACTTCGATTTGAAAACCAAACTTACCCTACCAACCGCGATTTTTTTGGTTCGGAATGGTCTCCTGGAGTGGATGGCGATCCACAGATTTTTTTCCTCATTGCTACTGGTTTCGGCAACTATGTGAGCGCTTACCAGAACAGCCTGGACGAGCATTCCCAGGTTGTTTATCCATACTCAAACGAGAAGGAAATCTTATACGTTAGTGCTAGAGAGTTAAGTTCTGATGAGGAGGAAATTGATTGCCTCCTGGCTCACGAGTTTCAACACATGATTCGCTGGGCTGTTGATCCGGGAGAGGACACCTGGCTGAACGAGGCTTATTCCGAAGCCGCTTGCCTGCTCAACGGTGTCCGGGCAAGCTACAGCGATCTGATCGTTGAAGCCTTTGCAAATCAGCCGGATACGCAGCTCAATACCTGGGCCGGCGAGCAAGATTCTATTGCAGCCCGATATGGGGCTGTGCATTTGTTCATCACTTATTTCCTGGAGCGATTGGGCGAAGATGCCCTGCGTCTTGCGGCGGCCGACAAGGAAAGCGGCATTGAAAGCCTGGACCATGTGCTGGCCTCGCTAAATTTCAATATCACTTTTGACGAGCTCTTCGCCGATTGGTTGTTGGCCAATTACTTGAATGATTCGTCACTGGAAGGAGGACTCTATGCTTATGAACGTTTGAACCCACCTGCGTTTGTCAATGAGGTCGAATACAAGACTGTCGCATTTCCCGTAGAAACCCAGTCGACAGTGAACCAATACGCGGCGGACTACATCTTGGTACATGGTGAAGGTATCTATGAGATTGATTTTGCTGGATCAAACCTTGTCAGAGTGGCGCCCATGGCCGCCTATAGTGAGAAACATGTATGGTGGAGCGGCCGCAAAACCAATGGCGACGCGACCCTCACTCGTAATTTCGATCTCAGCGGCCTCAAGCGTGCCACCCTTAAATTCTTCACTTGGTACGACATAGAGCAAGATTACGACTATGCCTATATACTGGCCTCGCAAGATGGACATCACTGGCAGGCTTTGCCCGGCCAGGCAACGACCAAAGAAAATCCAACCGAAACCAATTTCGGCCATAGCTTCACAGGGGCTTCACGAGGTTGGACTCAGGAGCAGATTGATTTAGCCCCATTTGTCGGCGACCAGATCCAACTCCGATTTGAATATGTAACCGATGATGGTCCTACCGCAACCGGTTTCTTTGTGGATGATATTGAAATCCCCGAATTATCTTTCCGCGACGATGTCGAAACACAGGACAGCCGCTGGATATCCAAGGGATTCACCCGCATCGCGCCGATCTTGCCACAAAAGTGGCTGTTGCAGTTGATAACCTTGCGCGAGGAAGAAACCTCAGTACACAGGTTAAATCTCGATCCTGATAACCTAGGCAATTGGACGGTAAAATTAGGTCCCGGCGAATCGGTCGTTTTGGTCGTATCTGGCATAACGCGATCGACTACAGAACCGGCCTCATACCGTTACCGGATTACGCGCTCGGGGGATTAACAGCCAACTCGCGCTAACTTCAACGCTCAAAAGACGCTACAATTTATAGGGATTTGTATCGAAAACGTATCGATGGCTCGTCGTTAGGTTAATCCCTATTCTACGATTCAGATCAAAGGAATTTGACTATGCCTAGTCTCGGCGCTTGGGAATATGGAATCATCGCGGTATGTGGTGTCGTGCTTTGTTTGACGGTCCCACTGGTTGTCTTTACGGCGGTCATGCTGCGGCGCAATAAGTCTGAATCTTAGAAAAAAGACTCCACTTCCGTTTACTAATTGTCCACAACAAAATAGCTCGCGTCGTCCCAAACCTGACCAATCCGATAACCTCGATTTCTGGTGCAGACCTAACTTTGGCCAGATTGTGCCAGAGAGCCGCAGGCTTACTGATTAATCATTCTTATGTAAATTTCAGCTGTCCCTGGAAAGTGTTCTTCCACGGCCCAAGATCAGCATACTGAGCAGCAGCATCACCGGCAAGGGAAAAAACATGATAGGGCTTTGCTCGCGGCCGGACACGGTTACCCAGAATAAAATCCATAAACCCAAAAGTAACCCAATCACAACCACCGCAGCCAACCAATGTCCAGCACGATCATAGCGGCGATCTAGGTAGGCCAATAGTAAGATCAAACCAGGATATAGGGCGATGAAATTTGAGGCAGCCGTTGTAAATCCAATCAGGTTAGTCACAGCCAAGGTCAGATATGCGGTTACAAGAAGAAACTGAAAATCCTTCCCCCACGTATCACGCCAGCGCCAAATCAAGATTCCGGCCATAGCAACACCTAAGACCCAGCCCAAATACCGGCCGACCCCAGGCCACGAGACTTCGAAGATAGCAGCCGGATTTCCGGGCAACGTGTAGCTCTGATAATCAAGTACTTGTTGAATGTTTTGCAGGAGCCAATCAGGTTCCAACGCAGTCCCCACGAGAATAAACAAACTCATGAAACCCAGGAAACTGGCTATCAATCGCCAGCGCCTGTTAGAAAAGGACCAGATCAGCACCAATGGTATGAGCAAGACGACGACTTGGGGCTTTATCGTAGCAAAGGTCAGCAACAAGCCGGCCAGGATATCCTGTTTAGTCCGAATAGCCAGCATTCCTAGAGCGATGAACAGGGCTACAAGGATGGATACATTTCCATTAATAAGAGGCCGGGCACTGTGATACCAAAGCAAAGTGAACAGAACTAGACCAGCTATAGCCCAGGCCGAGATCCTCCATTCGGCAAGCCTTAAACTCACGAAGGTCAAGCCGATTAAGGCGAGTTGTAAGGTCGTCATCCACAACGCCCGGGCAAGGACATACTCACCGCTCACCAACGAGTATGGTGCGAAAACAATCGTGGCGTAGATGGGATAAGCAAACAATGATTTGTCCTGACCAGGTTCGGCCGGATGACCATAGATCATCTCTTGGACCGCTAAGGCCGCTTCTTCGGAATAAGGGTTAATGCCTTCAGTCAACCACTGGCGGGTATTCAGCCAGCGCGGAACAAAATCATTCCCGCCTGGGCTTTGACTCGCAAAACGATAATTGACCAAAGTCAATCCACCAAGCACGGCAACGAGAATCACTATCAAGGCAAGCACTTGCCGTAGATTTGTGATGCCTGTCGGTTGCAAAGATTTGGAATCCTCCATCCTAGCCATGGTTGGCATTATATCATTCACAGACTTAGCCAAGAATAGGTAACTCGGGCCAGCCAAAGTCAATTCCGCAACCTGCCAGAATAGCTTCGGAACAAAACGCAAAAAAAGAATGCCTATTTGGACAAGATGCCTTTTAGGGCAAACAGCTATCAACCTAG
>JAHEJP010000491.1 GCA_024638855.1 Chloroflexota bacterium | reverse complement strand
GTTAAGGGCAAGCGCCATACCTTCAGGATCATTAAATACCTGACGAATCTCATAACTGGATTGGAAATGGGTTTTGCCCATTTGATTATCACCCAACGCTACCGCAATTTGGCCCATGTTATTCAAAATATAGGCCATAAACCAGCGGTCGCCGCTCATTAACGACTGGGCATACGCTTGTTGGGCGAACTTTTGGGCTGTTTCATATTCTCCCAACCCCAAATTCGCTTCGGCCAACAGATGGTAAGCAAACTGGCGGTTGATGGGATGTTGTTGCGCTTCGCCAACCTGACGAACCTGTTCAGCATATTGAGCGGCCGTAGCATAATCGCCTCTGGTTAAGGCCACAAAACTTAACGGAGCGTTCGGATCCGTTATGTTACCAGGCAGCGGCGGGATGTTCAGGCGGCGATAGATGGCCTGGCTCTGCACCATACACGCTTCCGTACCTTCCAGACGCCCAAAACGCAGGTGGTACCAGCCCTGATACATCAGGGTACCGAGTAAGGCCAGGTCTGTGGCTTCACTCTGGGGCTGCGCCTGTAGAACTTCGGTCGCCTGCGAAAAGAGCGTCAAGCCTTCCAGATAGCCGCCCAGATACATATAATAAAGCCCCAAGGGTTCGCTCCCTTTTTGCAGGGCATCTGCATCTACCTGAGCAACAGCCCATAACCAGGCAACGCGGATATTGTCTAATTCTTCCTTGATTTCAAGCAATGCTTCTCGCTGACGGCCACCGGCGACATCTTGGCGACGCTGGTGGAGGAATTGAATGTAATAGTTGGCGTGATCTGCCTGGGTTTGTTGGACGTCGCTCGCGCTTTTTTCCAGTTGTTCGGCTGCATACTGGCGCAAGAGTTCGTGGATTTGGTAACGGCCGTTAACATCCAGCCGCAACAAAGACTTATCTACCAAGGCAGACAATATTTGCAAAGATGCGCCAGTCACATCTACAACCGCATCTCGCTGGAAGCCACCTCGAAAAACCGACAGACGTTTAAAAACATCTTGCTCTCTCTCGTTCAATCGCCGCCAGGTCTGGTCAAAGACCGTTTGTATACTGTGATGGCGCTGCGATACATTCCGTAAACGAGTCGTCAGGAAGTCCAGGCTGCCTTGAATTTCATCAGCAATTTCTTGGCAATTCAAGGTTTTGCGCCAGGCGGCCGCCAGTTCTAGCGCCAACGGCATCCCGCCCACCAACCGGCAAACCCGAATGATCGCTTCTACTTCCTCAACAGGTGAAAAATCGGTGTAAACGCGCCGCGCCCGTTCATTAAACAACTGCACCGCATCGTAGTCTTGTTCAGCCGATACGCCGTCTAATTCTGGGGGAAAGGTCAGCCCGACTACAGGGTACAGCCACTCTTCCTGGAGATTCAATGCTTCCCGCGATGTTATCAGATATTTGACGTGTGGCGGTCAGCCGCATCCGGGAGGTGTTCAAAGTTATCCAGAATAATGAGCGCTTCCTTATCGCTTAGATATTGGCCGAGCTGAACGAGAGGCGGCTCTTGACCTGTTAAGGAAAACCCCAGCGCATCGGCAACAGCAGGCACAAAGAACTCGACCGAACGCAGTGGCTGCAAATAAACGACAAAAGACCCGCGAGCAAAGGCACCGCTGCTCATTGTGCCCAGTTGCAGAGCCAACCGCGTTTTGCCGATGCCGCCAGGCCCAACCAGGGTCAGCAACCGGCAGGCAGGATCAGCCAGTAGCTGAAGAATTTCGGTGATCTCTTCGCTTCTACCAATGAAGGGGGTAGGCTGTAAGGGCAGGTTACTTGACCCGGATTGCTGCATACGAATATTCCCATACCATTGCCGGCAGTTCGTTAAATCGAGTGGCTTGGGCTATTTAGCCTGCTTAGACCGATAAATAGGATATAAATCCTTGCTAATTCAACCCTCACATGGCAAGCGAAAAGTCACTGCCCTGTTCGCAAGATATTCTTTACAATCTCTAATTCACCCAGATGTCTCTGGATGTGTTCAATACAAGGCCACATTAACTGACTCCAAATCGGTTGGTCGAAAAGGCCTCTGGCTTCTTCGATAAAACCTGGGGTCTGATATTCGGGATAGGAAGACAAGTGCTGTCGAATATTGGGTAGGTGGTCTAAATCACCTTCGTTCAGTTCTTGCAGCCATGCTGAGATTTCTTGATGCACTGCGTCTGCGTATTCCATTACATCAGCCCTGTGGACGCTACGAGCAATTTCATCTGCGTCGGCCAATGAAATACCTACACCATAACCGAGTCGTTTGAGCTGTTGCCAATGTGCCCAGCGGTCACCGTGTACTACTTCGGGTATGCCACGGATCCAAGTTTGAATATGTGCATCTTGAGTGCGTGGAATATGCCAAACTGTGTAGCCAATCATGTTCTGGCCAGACGCGGGACGTGCGAGCCACTCTTGATCGGTCAAGTCACCGGCTATGCCATGGAATATGGCGTTGATACTGGCGAGTTGCTTCTGAAGGTACGTGATAGCGTTCATGTTTTCTTACTCTTTTTCGGTATCCAACGTAATGGTCTGATGTTCTGCCGCCCAACTATTAGATTCGATAGACCCCCTGATAAAACGCCGATATTGCATTTTATGAGGCAGCCCTCGAAATCCTGACATGGCGCGTACTATAAATCACTTTTGAATGTGTGGTAGATGATAACCTTGGGTACTCCCCCGGTTTCAAGTATCCCCACTCGCTGGCGGTCTACGTGCTACCTATCCGCTTAGGCCTTAAAACAGAATATGCTGGTTATCCTCTTGGTCTTCTGAGGTTGTGCTTTTTCATCCATCTGCTCAGATTGGCCTCAGTAGTGTTATAGCGTTTGGCAATAAACTTCTGGGTAGAGCCATTCGCCAGTAAGGCTTCGATCTCTGGCCGGTATTGATCAAGTTTGCTCTTGCCGCTCCCCCGAGGCCGGCCCAGTTTCACCCCCGCTTTTTTCTTGGCCAAGAGGGCTTCTTTCGTCCGCTGACTAATCAGATCTCGTTCGATCTCCGCTGCCATGGCGAAAGCCATGGCGATGATTTTGGATTGGATCGATTGATCCAGTTGCCAGTTGCCCTTGACGGCATAAATGCTGACTTCCTTTTGCGAAGCAATCGACAGGATCTCCATACATTCCAACATGGATCGCCCCAGCCGGGAGAGTTCACTGACAATCAAATTGTCCCCCGCTTGCAACGCTTCTAAGATCTCAGCGATCTGCCGCTTCTTCCAGGAGACCCTGCCTGAAACCTGCTCCTCAACCCACTCCACCTGGCCCAACCCCTTATCATTAGCCAAATACAAAATGTCCGTTTTATTCTTCTCCAGATCCTGATCGGTGGTAGAGACGCGCAGATAGGCCACTGATTT
>JAHEJP010000490.1 GCA_024638855.1 Chloroflexota bacterium | reverse complement strand
GCGCTTTACGAGCGAAAGATATGGCCTTATCATGTTCACCAAAAAAGAAGGTCAAATAGGCTCGATGAGAGTGAATTAGACCAAGAATTGTATCTACGTCCTCATCATCCTGGTATTTCAGGCTATCTAATGCATTCTCAGCATCGCTCAAACGGGCTTCAGTCGCTTCAAATTGGCCAGTAAGCAGCAAGGCCCAGGCATGTAGAACACATAAATATGGTTGTTCTTTCACAAGTTCATCAGGGAGTTCATTGATCCACCCGACAACGGTGGTGTGTTCCCCTTGCTGCATGATGTCAATGGCGATTGCCCCGATCAATTCAGCCGCACCCTGGTAATTCCTGGCTGCCAGTGAATGCTTTATTGCTTCTCGATTCAATCCTTGGTGAGTGAACCATTCACTTGCCCTGACATGTAGAATTGGTAGCTTTTCTGGTTGGGTTTGGCGCAGACGCTGACGCAATAGGTCAGTAAAGAGATGGTGATAGCGATACCAACGCCTTTCATTATCTAAGGGAACAATGAAAAGATTGGCGCGTTCTAGCATTTCCAGGGTCTGCTGGCCGCTGTCCCGGCCAGTGAGAGCATCGCACAAGGAGCCGGTCAGTCGGTCGAGAACGGCCGTTTGCAGCAAGAAAGTCTGGACGCTTTCGGACTGCTGTTCCAGGACTTCTTCGATCAGGTAGTCCAGTATAAACCGGTGGCTGCCAGTAAAAGATTTGATGAAGCGGGTGGTGTCTTTGTACCCCTGCATGGAAATTGCGGCTAATTGTAGGCCGGCAATCCAACCTTCCGTACGAGTTTCCAGAGCAGCGATGTCTTCTTCTGAGAGGTTGAGGTCCATCACCTGGTTGAGAAATTCGGCCGCTTCGGCAGAAGTGAAACGCAAGTCGGTGGCCCGCAATTCGGTCAATTGGCCCCGAGCACGTAGCCGGGCCAGGGGCAGGTGTGGATCATCACGAGTGGCGATGACCAGATGCATTCCTCCAGGAGGAGGCGGCAGATGGTCAAGCAAGAAGGTGAGCACTTCGTCAATGGGTTTGGCTTCAATGAGATGATAATCGTCAAGGATAAAGACACGCCGGGTGTCGGCAAAGGATGCTGCACTTTCGTTAATGAGGGCAGTCATCAACGTTTCAATGGGTGGCGGCTGGGGTGATCGGAGCATGCCGTGCACTGTTTGACCTATCTTGGGGTCAATCTGTTGCAGGGCGGCGATGAAGTAGGTCAGGAAGCGCGTGGGGTCGTTGTCACTGTCATCTAAGGAGAGCCAGGCCACTCGATTTTGGATTGATTTTTGGGGAGGGGAGTCCAATCCAAAATCGGACATCGCAAATCTAAAATGGGAAAGCCAATCGCTGAGCAAGGTTGTTTTGCCAAACCCGGCTGGGGCGGAAATGAGGGTCAGGCCTGGCGTGCGGTGCAGGCCCTCGTTTAGCCGCTCAATTAGGCGCAGGCGCGGAACGACGCCTGATGCGGGCCGGGTTGGAGGGGGATAGAGTTTGGTAGTCAAAATTGCCGGGGATACCGGTCCTGTCTCTGGCCCGGCAGGCCCAAGTTGGGGAGTGACCAGTTCGCTCTTGACCAGTGCGGTCAAGGCCTCGGCGATTTCACCGGCGGTGGCATACCTGGCGGCGGGTTTTTGAGCCAGGGCGGTGGCTAGTACGTCTGCCACGCCGGACGACACGCCTTCTGGCCAGGTATTGGGTAATACTAACGGTCGAAAGTGAGCCATCATTGCCGCTGGCGGTGTCTCACCCGGAAAGAGCTTCTCTCCAATGAGCATCTCGTATAGGATGCATCCCAGCGCATAGATGTCGGATTGGCGAGTGGTGCCCTGGCCTTCCCACACTTCCGGAGCGATATAGTGGGGCGTTCCCACCAGACTCCCGCCTGCGGTGACACTGGTGCCGGCTTCACCGATCAATTTCGCCAAACCGAAGTCGCTCAACATTGGCCCGTGGTTGGAGTCTAATAAGATATTGGCCGGCTTCAGGTCTCGGTGCAGGATGCCTCGCAAGTGGGCATAATCCAATCCCTCCGCCACCGTAGTGATCATCTCCACAGTCTCTGACCACGTAAGACGTCCCCGCCTGGTAATCAGGTCTGCCAGGCTTGAGCCATCCACCAACTGCATCACGATGAATAGCCGCTGCTCTACCTGATAGACATCGTAGATGGTGACGACATTAGGATGATCCAGGCGGGCAATATTCCGGGCCTCCTGGCGGAAGCCTTTGACCGAGCCCGGATCAGCCAACGGCATTGGTCTCAGCTCTTTCAAGGCCACCAGCCTGTCTAGTTGCCTGTCGTGGGCACGATAGACAACGGCAAAGCCACCCTGTCCTATCTCCTCCAAAATTTCGTATCTGCCCACTTTTTCGATCACGCTTTATTTCCGCTGCTCCAGTTATGGCGGCCGCGCCGGCCCGTTCAATACATCCATCGCAACAATAGCCGATAAAAAACTGTCCTCTTTAGGTCGCTCGTACGTTGCCGATCATAGAAGTCACTATGACTGCCCGCCGTCGGCCAGTTCTATGCCCCGCGTCTAGGGTGAGCATTAGCTGTTAGTTACCAGGAAAAGATCTTTGGATGAATTCACTTATGATGTGGATCATCTATGCGAGACGGTCACCCAGTTATTTACGTTTGTAGTTCCCCATAGCTTGGGCGTTGGGGCACACGTTCATTGCCCGGCAGTGAACACAGGTAATTTTCGGAAAAACCACAAAAACCCGGAGCAGCATCAAGCCGACCACGGACAGGAAGAGGGTCAGCACAAGATAGAGAAGTCAAGAATGAGGGCCGGGATCATCGCGCTAATGGGGATGATCTTGGCCGCCATGTAGAGATTATTATGGCAGAATAGGCCTTCACCACATACCTCGTCCAATCGTCACGTTCTAAAGATGGTTTTGATCCTTCTCTCCCATGTTAAGGATAAGTGATGTTGTAAGTGTCCACCAGTGACAAGTATCCTCAATCTAGAGGACATTTGTCAGGATCTGTCACTTGCTTACCGCATGAAGGAAGTTTCCACTTATGAAGTGGTTAACCGTCGAAAAAAGGATAGGCAATTGCAACAGAGGCTGAGAGAAGGCGGTCGTTGGCTAACAGAATGGAAAGCTAAAGTTACAGAGTCCGTTGTCGCTGTCGAGAACAAATAGGCTGATCCATGAGCCTGACAAGAACATTGTCACCACGCAATCGACACGTACTGAGCCTCGACCTGCCTGAGTGAACAGATCAATTGAAACCGTAGATTGCGTGTATCCCTGCCCGCGAGGGTTCTACACCGTACCCAAACATGAGTGCCCTTGTTCCATCTCGAATGTAATGACTACGAAATCAAGCGAAGTATCCAGCGGGA
>JAHEJP010000128.1 GCA_024638855.1 Chloroflexota bacterium | reverse complement strand
TTTGATCTGAGCAATGTGCCAATTGATGATTCCGTTGGCTTGTATTTCAGGGAAATGGGCCAGCAGGGATTATTGTCGGCCGACGAAGAAGTCCAACTGGCCAAAGAAATTGAGGCTGGTCGCCTAGCGGAGCAACGACTGGGTGAAGAAATTTTATCCGAAGATGATTTCGATGAAATGATCCGCATCCGGGAAATTGGCGATGCCGCCCGAGCCCATTTGATTCGGGCCAATACGCGTTTGGTAGTCAGCATTGCAAAGAAGTACCGCGGTCGTGGTTTGCAATTCTTGGATCTGATCCAGGAAGGCAATGTTGGTCTGATGAAAGCAGTTGAAAAGTATGATTACCGACGAGGTAATCGATTTAGCACTTATGCGACCTGGTGGATTCGCCAGGCAGTGACACGTGCCTTGGCCAACCATGGTCGGACAATCAGAATCCCTGCGCATCTTGGCGGCCGAATCAGTAAGTTGTACCAGGTAGCGCAGGAGCTAGAACAAGAATTGGGCCGGCAACCAACGGCCGAAGAGATCGCCGAAAATATGGATTTGCCGGCCGATCGCGTTCGCTGGATGTTACGAACCAGCCGTCAGCCTGTGCATTTAGAGCGGCCGGTAGGCGATGAATCGGACGCCGAATTAGGCGATTTCATCGAAGATGTCGAACTGCCCCAACCGGCGGAAACGGTCGCCAGCAACATGCTGACTGAGGAAATTGGTGAGATCCTGGACCAACTTACACCACGAGAAGCTCGAATTCTACGATTGCGCTATGGATTGCAGGATGGTGAATCGCGGACCTTGAAAGAAGTGGGCGAAATGTTTGGGCTGTCCCGGGAACGTATTCGCCAATTAGAAAAAGAGGCTTTGCGGAAGTTGCGCCATCCCAATTTCGCTGGCCATCTGAGACAATACCTCGGTTAAGATAGATTAGCAGATGCCCCTCTTCAACGAGGGGCTTTTCTTATTTTGGTTTGCTACTCTCGATTTTTCTTCCGGACTTGCCCCAGCTGTTTTTTACGATTTTGCGCCCTGTCCCACCTATCCGGACATCGGGTATAATCGACCCTGAATTATGGCTATTCTAACGGCAACCAAATTGAGCCAATCATTCGGCGCCTATGATGTCTTCGGCGAAGTATCGCTTAGCGTCGCCAACGACGACAAAATCGGCTTAGTGGGTCCTAATGGTATCGGCAAGACAACCTTGCTGCTCTTATTAGCCGGCCTAAGCACGCCGGCTTCGGGCGTCGTTCACCGTGCTCGTGGCAAACGATTGGGATACCTACCGCAGGAGTCGGCCGAGGCTTTTAATGAGCGGCAACACAGCGTTTACGAAGAAATGCTGACTATATTCGCCGATCTGCGCCGAGACGAGAGCCGCCTGCGTCGCATGGAAGCTGAAATTGCCACCGGCGATGATTCTGACGAGATGATGGCGCGTTATGGCGCGGCATTAGAACAATTTGAATTAGCCGGCGGTTATGAGTACGAAGTGCAGATCAAGCAGGTCATGCAGGGCTTAGGTTTCGGCCGGGAAGATTGGCAACTAAGCCTCGACCACCTGAGTGGCGGTCAAAAAACTCGAGTCTTACTCGGCCGCCTGCTTTTGGAAAAACCAGATCTGTTGATCTTGGACGAGCCGACGAACCATCTTGATGTCGAAGCGGTGGAATGGCTGGAAAGTGTTTTGAGAATCTGGGAAGGGGCGGTCGTTTTGGTCAGCCATGATCGCTATTTTCTTGACCGGGTAGTGAATACTATTTGGGAGATGAACGGGCAAGATATTGAGGTGTTCAGAGGAAATTACAGCGCTTATGTAGAACAGCGTGAAGCGCGCAGAGTTGACCGCCAGCGATTATTTCAGGATCGCGTTGAACGATTGGAGAAGGAGTTAGACTACATCCGCCGTAACATCGCCGGACAACGGACCCAGATGGCTAAAGGCAAGTTAAGCCGCATCAGCCGCGAATTAGATGCCATACAGCGAGGTGGGCTGGAGTCGGTGGAAGGTAAGAGCTGGTCGCAAATAAGCAATTCTCTAGGTGGATCGCGACGCCATAGCATGAGTGTCGCCGAGGCGGCCGAGGCTATTAATAGTTTGCGGAGCCCCAATAAGCACCAACGATCGTTCTCAGTGAATTTAAGAAAGGCTGAACGAAGTGGCAAGATCGTTTTGCGTTCCTCTCAGCTGACGGTTGGTTATCCTGGGAAGATTTTATTTGTGGCCGATGATTTTGAGTTACACCGGTTAGAATGCGCCGCGCTGATTGGGGCTAATGGGACTGGCAAAACGACCTTTTTACGTACCATCATGGGTCAATTAAGTCCATTAACCGGGGAGATCAAGCAGGGAGCTAGTCTTGAAATTGGCTATTTCGCTCAAGCCCACGAGCAGTTGAATGTGGAAAATACGGTTATCGAAGAATTTACGAGGCATCACGCTATGTTGGTGGCCGAAGCCCGCCAATATCTCGCTCGTTACCTGTTTCAAAGCGATGACATATTTAAGCCGGTCAGATTGCTGAGCGGTGGAGAACGCGGCCGCTTGGCTTTAGCCATTTTGGCTCTAGAGGGGGCGAATTTTTTATTGTTAGACGAGCCGACGAACCACCTTGATATCCCGGCGCAAGAGATGCTGCAGACAGTCTTGGAGAATTTTGAAGGGACGATTTTGCTGGTAACACACGATCGTTACCTGGTCGATCGCCTGGCGAGTCAACTTTGGTTATTGGAAAATGGTCGACTGAAGATATTTGAAGGTACTTACCAAGAATATGTGGCCGAACGGGAACGCCAGGCAGCGCTTAGAAAAGAAGTCGTCACCAAAAATAACGATATGGCTCGTCAGCTCAAGAGCGTGGCCCGCGCACGTGATAACCAGAACAGGAAAAGAGTCGCCCATCTTGAGTTAGTGGAAAAGGAAATCGGCCAGCGCGAATCAGATCTCAAGGAAATCGGCCAGTTGCTCCAACAAGCAAGCGAGGCAAAAGAAATCGACAAAATCCAAAGCTTGAGCTTGGAATATGCTGCTGCTGAAAGCCAATTGGAAGAGATGCTGCGAGAATGGGAGGAATTAGCCCGTGAGCACTCGTTGGCCGGATAAGTTAGTCATCGGCCTCACTGGCAATATCGCCACCGGCAAATCCGTTGTCTTGGAACTAGCGGCCGATTGGGGGGCTCTCACCATAGATGCCGATAAAGTGGTGCGTCAAATTATCGAGAACGATCTGGCCGCCCAAAGAGAGATCATCAGCCATTTTGGCGAGACTGTGCGTAAGCCAGATGGTCAAATCGATCGGGGACTCCTGGCCGGCTTCGTATTTAAAGATCCTAGCGCTCTGAAGAGCTTAGAGAATATCCTCCATCCCCGCGTCCGAGGGCATATACTCGAGAGAATTAACCTGAGCGACCGGACCATCGTCGTAATCGAGGCTATCAAGTTGTTAGAAGGTGGCCTTGCCGCCGAATGTGATGAAATTTGGGCGACTCGCTGCCCAAGTGAGATACAAATAAAGCGACTCATGACCTTGCGCGGTATGGATCGCGAGACGGCCGTCATGCGGATCGAGGCCCAGCCTCCCCAGGCCCAAAAAGTTGCTATGGCCGATGTGGTAATTGATACTGGCGGAACGTTAGATTTCACTCGATCCCAAGTGATAAGAGGCTGGCGGCGCCTAAACGAGAAGCAAGACCAAGCTAGCGCTGATGCAAAATTGGAGACGGATAAACAAATCCAAGCCCGAAAAGCCATAAATGATGCAGTCAAAGAAAGTGTGTCGGAAGTTGATGAATTGGCAAGAGAAGAAGACGAGCGCGCGCTAGATCGTAGGCAGGTTGAAAGTATTGAAGGCGTGAGCGTTCGACGCGCCCGGCGCGCAGATATTCCGGAGATCCTACAGCTCATCAATAGTGCGTCGGCCGGAAAAACGACCTTGGCTCGCGAGGATCTGTTGATGGCTCTAGGCGAACGTGGTTATCTCATTGGCCGTCAAGGTACGAATGTAAAAGCCGTCTTGGGTTGGACGGCCGATAATCAGGTTGCTGAAATTGAGCAGGTTTTCATCGATGCCCACGATTTTCCGACTCTAACCGGCAAAGCCGTCTTACGCGAGATAGAGCATACGGCCGATGAGCTTATCTGTGAGGTTATCCTGGCTTACCCAAAAGCGGACGATCCTCTTGAAGTTCATGACCTATTTGAGGCCGAGGGCTACGAATATGTCGATCCCAAGACATTGCCAGAAGCCTGGCTGTTAGCCGTTTCTGACACACAGTCTGACATCGGTATCGTTATGATCAAGCAACTGCAGGATTTGCGCAAAACGATGATTCGTAAACTTAAAAGAAAACAAGCATTGGCCGGCTTGACTTCGAAATCATGATAGCTAGAGGTATACTATAGTGCTTATCGTAGATGCCCACCCCTTGTTTGGGCAGATGAGGACCTGGGACTTAATATGAACGCGATAAAAGGTTGGATTAGCGCCCACCCCAATCTAACTGCCTGGTTTGTTTTGGCTGTTGGTATGGTTGCCATTCTGCTGTGGGAAGCCAGCGACGTTGGACTGGAGACAACGCAATGGGTCTGGCTCATCGTGATAACCATCCTGGTCGCCGGCGCCTGTATCTGGATCATCAGTTGGGGTGGCGACGACGAAGAAAACGAAGAGACGACGACTTAGCGCCCGCTTCACAAGTAGCGGCATTGGTGAAAATGGGGAAGCAGGGAGTCATTCCCCAGATGCGTGGGGTCAAATTCAGCCCTCGCTTTTTTGATGTCACCGGCAAGTAATCTACGATATGCTTATTGTTTCTGAGTTGACAAAGTAGAAAGATATGTACGAGACTCCTACTGAATCGGCCACAATGGAGCAGGCAAATGCGATTATTAGCGAGATCGCTCCCCTATACGCTTGCGATAGTTTCACGCTTGATGGCCCACAAACCGGCCATATCCGATTCCGCGGTCAATTTTTGTGCGATTTATCCCAATGTTTTGACGATATGCGTCAACGAATGGAGCGCCATGGCTTCACACCCTTCATCCGGGATGAGAAAGATGGCGTCTCTCTTGTCGCCGCACCTGTGGTCTTTAATCCACCCGATTCAAGATGGATCGTCAACCTCGTGCTTCTGCTGGCGACTATTCTGTCGACCTTATTTGTCGGCGCTTTAAGTGAATACGCAGCCCGCGGAATAAACGAAATTCCGGGCTTGGGCGATCTTTGGTTGGGTTTGCCGTATTGTTTGAGCTTGATGACGATTTTGGGCGCTCACGAATTAGGACATTACTTTGCCGGTCGCTACCATAAAGTCCCAGTCACGCTGCCGTATTTTATCCCGCTACCGCTGCCGCCGATTGGCACTTTGGGGGCCTTCATTCGATTGAAAGCGCCTGTGAAAAACAAGCGGGCCCTTTTGGATGTTGGGGCCGCCGGACCGATAGCCGGGCTAATATTTGCTATTCCCATATTGATCTATGGCCTATCGATATCGCCGGTCGAACCTTTACCTGTTGGCGGGTACACGTTGGAAGGTAACTCCATTCTATATGCGCTGGCGAAAATGGCGGTTAAAGGGCAGATGTTGCCAAATGGAACCGAGGATGTTTTCTTGAGCCAGGTTGCCTGGGCCGGTTGGGTGGGCTTACTAGTCACAGGTTTGAACCTGATTCCCGTGGGCCAACTCGATGGTGGGCATATCGCCTATGCATTGTTTGGAAAACGAGCCCGAATCCTGTACTGGCCCGTGATCATCACTCTCATCACCCTGGTGATCGTTACCCGAACCTATATGTGGGCCTTGTGGGCCGTGCTCCTATTTTTCCTCGGCCGGATTTATGCAGAGCCATTGGACGATGTCACGCCCTTGGACTCGCGCCGTCAAGTTTTGGCCATCACTTCCTTAGTGTTGTTCTTATTGGTCTTCGTACCGATTCCGTTGCGGCTTGTAGCTGCCTAACGTCCCAGGTGCAAAACTAGTGGTTGGCTCGATGTGACCCGTAACCAGACCGGATCTAACCTTATGGTATGCCGTCACTCCTGTTTGGCAGCCAAGGCTGTCTTGGCTATAATCCTGGCGGTTCCAATGGCGCCGTAGCTCAGAGGAAGAGCAAGGGACTCATAAGCCCTGGGTCGGCGGTTCGAATCCACCCGGCGCCACAAGCATCTGAAGACAATCGGCCGCTCCATCGGGGCGGCTTTGTTTTTTTATGGTTCCGCATATGCCTCAAGAATCTGAAAAGCCATCAGCGAACAGACGGCCAGAGAGAGGTGACGAGGCCAATCAGCGTCTCGTTTCAGTGATCTGGCGTTGGTGGTTGCCATTGGCCCTGTTCTTGGGCGCTATCCTTTATCTTCTCTGGGCCTGGTCATCGGGCTTGTTCACGCCAATTGTTTCCGACGATATTAACCAGAATCGGAATAATACCGTTTTGCCAGCTCTTGGCGAAAACATCCAGCTCCGGCAAACCTTTCTCCCAGGTCGAGATGGCTTGAAGGAAATTGAGCTGATCGTCGCCCGTCCTCCTGATGGGGCAGAATCAGGGCGGTTGGAGATGCAGTTGCTTGATGACAGTGGGCAAATCATCGCCTCCCGTGAGATAGAGTCGAAAGAATTGGTCCACAATGAGGTCATAAGCCTTCGCTTTCCTCCCCAGGCGCATTCGGCTGGCCAAATGTATACACTGATACTCGGCGGCACGGCCAATAACAATGTATCGGTTTGGGGCTATGATCTAGACGTTCATGCGGGCGGAGAATTGACCCTCATCGGCGGCGAAACGGCCGCCCAGGATCTTCGTTTCATTACCCGGTACCAATTATCTTTGTTTAGAGCCCTGTCATCGGTCATCGAATCGATATCGACAAACATTGGGCTAATCATCCTGTCCGTATTGTTGATGTTGTTGCCCGGCTTTATCTTGTTGTTGGCTGGCGATCACTGGCTGCCCACTCTGGATCCGGCCGCCTGGTTGGGGCTGGCATTGGCCGCCGGAATCGCCCTTTGGCCGGTTTTGTGGTTATGGCTCACCGTCATAGGCGGGCGTTGGCGACCCTGGTCGCTGTGGCTCGTCTTCGTCATTGGTTGGCTCACTGTATTGCTGCTCTTGCTCCTTCGCTTTCGACGCAGAGCGGCCGCAGATGGCCCTCAAGAGGACAGTACCCGCCAACGTAATGTCATTCAATGGCGATCCACCCGGCTAAAATGGGTCCACCTAGTTTTGTTGTTGATCTTGTTCCTGGCACTGGCTGTGAGGTTGTTGGCCGTACGTGATTTGGCTTTTCCACCATGGGTTGATTCTAGCAGGCACGCACTCATCACCGCTGTGATGTCAAAAAGTGGAAAGGCCATGCCCGATTACGCGCCATATTTGGAAATCAACCGCTTCCCCTATCACTTTGGCTTTCACACCTTATCGGCCGGGGTAAGCCAAATGATGAACCCTCCGTTGCCCGACCTGTTGCTCATCATGGGCCAATTGATAAATGCCCTACTCCCGCTGGCGGCTTTTGCGGGCGTTTACATCATGGTCAGGCGATCAGGCGTTGCATTGTTGACCGCTTTCTTGATCGCCATACCCTTCTTTTTCCCTGCTTACTATGCTACCTGGGGACGAATGACCCAACTGACGGCCATGCTGGTGCTAGCGGCGGCCTTATCCATGACCTGGCAATTAATTCGTGGAAGTAGATGCTGGCAGAAGAGCTGGTGGCTTGTTTCGATATTGGTAGCCGGGCTTTTCCTGATTCACTTTCGGGTTTTCCTGTTTTATCTGTTATTTGCGGCTTTAATCTGGTTGATCAGTCGCGGCCGAAATGGTCGCTGGTTAGCTCTGGCAGGGCTTTTAACCGCTGTATTTGTTGCTCCCCATGCTATCAGACTCTACCTGGAAACAGGCGCGGCAACAGGAGGCGGGTCAATTGCCGGCTACAATGATTTTCCTTTTGGTTATGTGTCGATTGGCTGGGAAAGGGGGTTCTTACTGGCGGCCGCGGCAGCCATTCTCCTGGTTGTTGTCGCTGCCCTTCGTGGCAAGTCATGGGCCTGGTTACCGTTGTCGCTGGCAGCCTGGTCTGGGATGTTGGCCGTCATGCTATCGGGCCAACGTTTAAGTTTACCGGAAATTCGACTGCTTAATCTAAATAGCGCCTATATTTCGGCGTTTTTGCCGCTATCTTTTATTCTGGCAGTCGCGGCCGGGCAACTTTGGCGTTGGCTTAGTCAATGGCGGAATCTACAAATAGGCGGGGCCATTATCGCCGGGGCGCTTCTGACAGCTGCCTTGATCTTCGGCGTTGGTCAACAAATTGTGATCCTGAATCCGGTCACGATCCTGGCCCGGCCGCAAGACCTGGAAGGACTAAACTGGATGGAAGAAAACCTTGACGATTCATCGCTAGTCGCCGTCAACAGCTGGCAATGGTTGGGCCAAACCTGGACAGGCGCCGATGGAGGTGCTTGGATTGTTCCCCTGACCGGTCTCAATAGCACGACGCCACCGGCTGACTATATTTATAATCGTTCATTAGCCCAAGATGTGATAACTTTCAATACGTATGTCCAATCAGTACCGGATTGGTCTGATCCAACGGCCGTGGATTGGCTCAAAGAGCAGGGCGTCACCCATCTCTATGTTGGCGCGAAAGGTGGGACTTTTGATCCGGCGTTTCTGGCAAAAAACCCGTCGCTACAAATGGTGTATGCTCGTGATGGCGTCTTCATTTTTGCAGTGATTGGTCAATAATTATCGTCTGTCATCGCTCTCCAATTGTTTATGACGCACAGCGTTATATTCGTTGCTCCCCACCATCGTTACAGTTATAATCGATGAAAGTGTTAACCTTCAGTTCACCAGGAGTCCCGTTCCATGCTTGACTTTTCTCTCACCGAGGAACAACTTGCTGTCGCCCAGATGGTCAGGGAATTTACTGAGCGCGAAGTATCTCCCACGATAAGCGAATATGATCGCCGCCAAGAGATGAATCCGGCCGTATTACCTCGCATGGCCGAGCTAGGCATTCTGGGGATCAATATCCCAGTGCGTTATGGTGGACAGGGATTCGACTACGTTACACTGGGATTGGTTTGCGAAGAATTGGAACGGGCAGACACGACGCTCCGGGTAGTTATGTCTGTGCATATGGGTCTTAATAGCATGGGTGTGCTGCAGTGGGGGGATGAAGAACAAAAGCAGCGGTTCTTAACCCCCCAGGCAAAGGGCGAGAAATACGCTGCCTTCTGTCTCACTGAGCCTGGCGCCGGTTCAGACGTCGCATCCTTGCGATCTAGCGCCCATCGTGATGGTTCTGATTACATCATCAATGGCGAGAAGATGTGGATCAGCCTGGCTACAAAAGCCCATCATTTTTTGTGGTTTGCCAAGACTGGTGATGGCAGTGAGCGGTCCTCAAGGAGTATTTCGGCGTTCATGGTCGAAGCTGATATGTTTGGTGTTACCAGCGGCGACATTCACGGGAAATTAGGTGTGCGGGCTGGATCAACGGGCTGGGTAAACTGCGCTGATGTACGTGTCCCGGCTGAAAACCGCATCGGCCTGGAAGGCGAAGGCTTCAAGATCGCCATGAGTTGCCTGGATAATGGTCGTTATACGGTTGCGGCCGGCGCCGCCGGATTGACAAGGGCCTGCCTGGAGGCGTCTCTCGATTACGCGGTAACGAGGGAAACATTTGGCAAGCCAATTGCCCAACACCAACTGGTACAACAGAAATTAGCCTGGATGCAACAATGGTATGATGTTTCAAGATTACTCTATTTGCGAGCGGGTTGGCTAAAGAACCAGGGGCAGCGAAATACCAGGGAGACTTCAATGGCCAAGTGGTATGCCACGGATATGTCTTTCAAAGCGGCCCATGAAGCGATTCAGATTCACGGCGCGTACGGCTATTCCGACGAATATGATGTGGAACGATACCTGCGCAATAGCCGGGGGGCTATCATTTATGAGGGCACGAGTGAAATCCATCAATTAATGCAGGCGGGATACGCCTTGGGCGAAAGGAAAGACAAGCCTTTGCGCTGCGAACTGCCGGCATTTGATCCAGACTTTTGGTTGGAAGAATGACAACTCGAATAGCCTCATGTGGATGCTGGCTGTTAGTTAAGGTCGATTAATGGTTGGGTCACAGAAATGATCCATGTAATTAAGGTCAAATCCCAACCAGGTGAGGTCCTGCGGTTTCCCAAAATCTGCTCCCACTGTAGCCAGGCGGCCGGCGAGCGCATGCGCATCGGCAAACGGCGCGGACAAACTATACGCTCCGTTTACGTCCCCGTCTGTGAAGCCTGCGGTCGAGAACTGAATTTAAAATCAGGCGAAGAAGAACGATTGGTCAGAATAGGCTTGGTAGCAGCCGTTTTGGTCGGATTAATAATACTATTTGCCGGCTTATTGATCTTGCCAAGCCTGATTTCAATTGTCCGGTTGTTTCCCATCTGGTTGCGATTGATATTTTCTGTGGCTTTGGCCGTACCTGTGGTGATTGCTGTTTGGCAGCTCTTCAAACGAAGAAGCCTGCGGGCAGCGAAACCAATCAAGTTGGCCGTGCTCAATTCAGCCCGCATGACTCATTATTCCTGGCGGGCTACGACTTTTGAATTTGAAAACGATGTTTTTGCTGAACGGTTTAATGAATTAAACGAGTCGAACCTGATGGAGATTTGATACGTTTTGGCCAGAAGCGACCTGCCAGTTTTGAAATCAATTGACATAACGAAAATCGTTAGTTGCTGAACAACCATTTTTGATTATCTGTATTTGATGAAGATGTGTTCCAGACAATCGGCTGATAGTCGAAAGTCGTAAGGAGGTGTTTTACATGAAAGTCGTCGTTTGCATCAAACAAACACCAAGTACAACGGCTGTTTTTAACGTTGAAAATGGCCATGTCACCTGGGATGATCCCGGGGGCAAACCGGAGGTTTTGAATCCATGGGATGAATATGCAGTGGAAGAATCGATCCAGCTGCAGGAAGCCCATGGGGGTGATGTCGTTGCTATTACCATGGGTTCAGAGGATAGCCAGGATGCCCTCAAAACTTGTCTAGCGATGGGCTGTTCGGAAGCGATTCTGATATCGGATCCGGCTTTTGAAGGGTCGGACACATTGGGGACTGCCCGGGTATTGGCGGCCGCGATTCGCAAAACGGGCGACGCGCAACTGGCATTTTTCGGCAAACAGGCCATCGATGGCGATACAGGCCAAACGATCGTCCAAACCGCCCAGAAATTGGGTTGGAACGCCCTGACCTTTGTATCCAAGATCGTGGAAATCGATCCTGGCGCGGGCACGATCACTGTGGAGCGCATGGTCGAAGAAGGAAGAGAAACGATCGCCGCCAAATTACCGGCCGTGATTAGCGTGGTCAAGGAGATCAATGAGCCGCGTTATCCATCCTTTATGGGCATTCGTAAAGCCAGCCGGGCAACCATCCCTGTTTGGTCTGCAGCGGACCTCGAGCTAGGAATAGAGACCGGCAGCGCAGCCAGCAAAGCTGATTGGTCGAATGTTTCGGCGCTTCCTGTCAGGGAGACCAGCGTTGAAATAATCGAAGCTGATTCAGTCGAGGAACAGGCCCGTTTATTGGTAGACCGTCTGTTTGAGGAGAAGGTGATATGAGCGGCGTCTGGGTTTGGATAGAACAAAGCGCTGGAAAAGTCAAGCCTATCGGCCAGGAGATTTTGGGCGCCGGTAAAGGTGTGGCGGAGAGTCTCGGACAACCATTGACCGCCTTGGTCTTGGGCCAAGATGTATCAGCCGTGGCGAAAGCCGCCTTTGATTTGGGCGCCGATACCGTCCTTGGTTGTGATGATGCCACCTTGGCCGATTTTCGAGTTGAAGCTTATGGACCATTGGTGGCCAAGCTGATTCAAGAGAGAGAGCCTGATATTTTCCTCAGTGGGGCCACCGTTCGCGGCCGTGACTTGGCGGCCTGGGTCGCAGCATCGCTGGATGCGGGCCTGGTGGCCGATGGCATTGGACTAAAGGCGGAAGACGGCCTGGTTAAAATCACCCGGCCTGTCTACACCGGTAAGTTGTTGACCGATGCATTCGTCACCGCTAAACCCCAAATCGTTACCTTACGCAGCAGGGCTTTCCCCCCGGCCGAATCGACGGGTCAAACCGGCCAGGCCGAATGGGTTCCGCCGGTGGTGGTCGAAGCTGACTTATCGACGCAGATAGTCGGGTTTGATAGCAGCGAAGGCGCGGTTAGCCTTACCGACGCGACGATAATCGTTAGCGGCGGGCGTGGTGTGGGTGGTCCTGAAGGTTTCCAGCCTGTTCAGGAATTAGCCGAAACGGTCGGCGGCGCTCTTGGTGCGTCTCGAGCTGCGGTGGATGCCGGCTGGATACCTTATGACCACCAGGTCGGCCAAACGGGAAAGACGGTCAGTCCGGATCTTTATATCGCTTGCGGTATCAGTGGGGCTATCCAGCACCAAGCTGGTATGCGGACCTCAAAGGTTATCGTGGCCATAAATAAAGATGCCGATGCGCCGATCTTCAAATTGGCCGCATACGGCATCGTCGGCGACCTGTTCAAGGTTGTTCCGGCGCTGACGGCCGAGTTCCAGAAGCGTATGGGTTCGTAAG
>JAHEJP010000127.1 GCA_024638855.1 Chloroflexota bacterium | reverse complement strand
ACATCGCATTCCCGGTTTCTTTTTCTGCTGCCAGTAATGCAGTTTCTGGGTCTCGTCTGGCTAGGTCTGCTCCTGGCGGCAGCAGCCGCGTCTCTCGTGCCCGAGTCAGGGCTTGATGATGAAATGGCCCAGGATCCGATCACAGCCAATGACCTGAAACCACCGGCGTGTGATAGCCTCAATCTAGTCAATATCGTCGAAGGTAGCGGCGTCATCAACGGCACTGCTGGCAACGACCTGATCTTGGGCAGTGCATCGATTGATACCATTGATGGCGGCGAAGGGGACGACTGCATCCTCGGAGGCGGGCAGGGTGATGTGCTACATGGTGGCACTGGCGATCGCAGCGGGATCGTACGCGATGAATTCGACACAGTCTCGTACAGCAACAACGATGGGACCGAGTTATGGAGTGGGGATTGGGCGGAGGTGGGGGAGAGCGACGGCGCCGCTGCAGGCGACGTGAACGTGGAGGTGAGCGGGGGGCGGGGCACCTACACGGCCTATGCCGATCAGGACAGCTGGTTGGAGGAAGGTAATCCTGATTTGAACATGGGCGGCGACGTGGAGCTGAAGGCGAAGCCCACGCTGGGTGACCAGAAACGGGCTATGTACCGTTTCGACCTGTCGGCGGTACCTGCGGGGTCCAACGTCAGCACGGCGACGGCCTACTTCTGGGTGAACCAGAACAATAACAACCCGGTGGACGTGCACCGGGTGACGGACGCCTGGACGGAGCTGGGCGTGACCTGGAACAATGGGGCGGCTGATTACGATGGGACGGCCGATGGGACGTTCACGCCGGCGACGAATGGCGAGTACGTTGGGGTGAACGTGACGATGCTGGTCCAGGAATGGGTGGGCGGCACGGCGGCCAACGAGGGCCTGATGCTCATTCCCAGGACCGGGGCGGGGGAGACGAAGTACGCCAGCCGGGAAGAGGCCGGCACGGCGAAAGACCCATACCTGGTGGTGGAAGTGAGTGCAGGCGGGGGCATTAACACGGTCACGGCCGACCAGGACAGCTGGATCGAGAGCAACAATCCGGGAAACAATCACGGGACAGATAACGAGCTAAAAACGCGGCTTATAGCAGGCGGAGGTTTCCGGAGCCTATATCGTTTCGACCTGTCGACGATACCGGCCGGTTCGAGCGTGGTCACGGCAACGGCTTACTTCTGGGTGTCGGTGACTGATGGAAACCCGGTGGACGTGCACCGGGTGACGGACGAATGGACAGAGTTGGGCGTGACCTGGGACAACATAGCGGCCGATTATGACCCGGTGGCAGAGGGCACATTTACACCGGCTATCGATGAGCAATATGTGGCTGTGGACATCAGCGCCTTGGTCCAGGAGTGGCTGGAGGGCACAGCGGCGAACTATGGGCTGATGTTCATCGGCAGCGCTAACGACCAGGAGAGCCGGTACCGGAGCCGAGAACAGGGCGGCACAAGCCAGGACCCCTACCTGGAGATCATTCTAGCCCAGGGCGGCAGTGCTCAAGCGCTGCGCATCCAGAACGGGGACAAGGCTGCCTGGCGGCAAGCAGACCTGTCGGGTGCCAGCGCTGCGGAACTGCACTTCGAATACCGGCGCGACGGGCTGGACGATGCTGGAGACTATGTGGCGGTGGAGGTGTCGGGCAACGGCGGTGGGTCGTGGGCCGAGCTGGGCCGCTTCCAGGGGCCGGGGACCGACGTGGACACGAGCCTGGTCCTCTATGACATCAGCAGCTACATCGCCAGTAACACGGCCGTCCGCTTCATCAGCTCCTCCACGCTGGGCACGCAGGACAGGCTCTACTTCGATGATGTGCAGATCACATTCTCAAATAACTTACGCGACGAATTCAACGCGGTCTCATACAGCAACAACGATGGGAACGAGTTATGGAGTGGGGATTGGGTGGAGGTGGGGGAGAGCGACGGCGCCGCTGCAGGCGACGTGAACGTGGAGGTGAGCGGGGGGCGGGGCACCTACACGGCCTATGCCGATCAGGACAGCTGGTTGGAGGAAGGTAATCCTGACTTGAACAGGGGCGGCGACGTGGAGCTGAAGGCGAAGCCCACGCTGGGTGACCAGAAACGGGCTATGTACCGTTTCGACCTGTCGGCGGTACCTGCGGGGTCCAACGTCAGCACGGCGACGGCCTACTTCTGGGTGAACCAGAACAATAACAACCCGGTGGACGTGCACCGGGTGACGGACGCCTGGACGGAGCTGGGCGTGACCTGGAACAATGGGGCGGCTGATTACGATGGGACGGCCGATGGGACGTTCACGCCGGCGACGAATGGCGAGTACGTTGGGGTGAACGTGACGATGCTGGTCCAGGAATGGGTGGGCGGCACGGCGGCCAACGAGGGCCTGATGCTCATTCCCAGGACCGGGGCGGGGGAGACGAAGTACGCCAGCCGGGAAGAGGCCGGCACGGCGAAAGACCCATACCTGGTGGTGGAAGTGAGTGCAGGCGGGGGCATTAACACGGTCACGGCCGACCAGGACAGCTGGATCGAGAGCAACAATCCGGGAAACAATCACGGGACAGATAACGAGCTAAAAACGCGGCTTATAGCAGGCGGAGGTTTCCGGAGCCTATATCGTTTCGACCTGTCGACGATACCGGCCGGTTCGAGCGTGGTCACGGCAACGGCTTACTTCTGGGTGTCGGTGACTGATGGAAACCCGGTGGACGTGCACCGGGTGACGGACGAATGGACAGAGTTGGGCGTGACCTGGGACAACATAGCGGCCGATTATGACCCGGTGGCAGAGGGCACATTTACACCGGCTATCGATGAGCAATATGTGGCTGTGGACATCAGCGCCTTGGTCCAGGAGTGGCTGGAGGGCACAGCGGCGAACTATGGGCTGATGTTCATCGGCAGCGCTAACGACCAGGAGAGCCGGTACCGGAGCCGAGAACAGGGCGGCACAAGCCAGGACCCCTACCTGGAGATCATTCTAGCCCAGGGCGGCAGTGCTCAAGCGCTGCGCATCCAGAACGGGGACAAGGCTGCCTGGCGGCAAGCAGACCTGTCGGGTGCCAGCGCTGCGGAACTGCACTTCGAATACCGGCGCGACGGGCTGGACGATGCTGGAGACTATGTGGCGGTGGAGGTGTCGGGCAACGGCGGTGGGTCGTGGGCCGAGCTGGGCCGCTTCCAGGGGCCGGGGACCGACGTGGACACGAGCCTGGTCCTCTATGACATCAGCAGCTACATCGCCGGCAATACGGCCGTCCGCTTCATCAGCTCCTCCACGCTGGGTACTCAGGACAGGCTCTATTTCGATAATGTGCATCTCAGCGTGGTTGCCAGCGGCGGTGACGGCGGCGACGATATCCTGCTTGGCGGCGATGGCGACGATTCACTAACAGGGGGCGATGGCAGTGATGTCTGTACTGGCGGGCCGGGCAACAATGTTTACGATAGTTCCTGTGAGGTCCAGAACTGAACAATTAAGACATGGTTGCCAATGTGTGTATTCCGGTGATATTGGCCCCTCATTTCGCCAAAGAAGTACGAAGAATATGGGCTGACTAATTATCAGCCAATTTTCTTTTTACCTTCCTGAAAAGATCCCATTATCGCAAACGCGACCCTGCTTGTTGCATTCGTCTTTCGCTTCCCACCACAATGTCTGGCCATCAGTAATGAGCTCGATCGGGCCCAGCTCGTCTGTCCGCAACACAGCCGCCCCTAAATCGCTCACCTTTTGCGAGACTTCTTCATGTGGATGGCCGTAGCGATTTCCTTCGCCGGCCGAAAATACTACGTATTGCGGCCGGCATGATTACAGACATGACGCTATCTGCCCGTATAATCCGATCAAGCGCTTCACCCTGATCCCCCAACTCGAAACGCACGGACACGGGTAGAATCCAACATTGACATATTGATGATTACTAGGTATGCTTTTATGCATGAGAACAACGATTCGGCTGGACGATCAGCTCCTTGTTGAGATTAAGCAATATGCCGCCAGAACTGACCAGACCCTTACGATCGTGATAGAAGATGCGCTGCGGGAAATGCTGAGCCGGCAGCGGAAAAACGCTGAAAGGGACCCGATTAAGCTAAAGACAGTTTCCGGGAATGGGCTTTTGCCAGGCGTCGACCTTGACGATACGGCCAGTTTGATCGATCTTATGGACGAGGCCAATGCTTCTGTTTGATGTCAATGTCCTCGTCTATGCCCACCGAGCAGATGCTCCTGGCCATGAAGCATTCTTGAGCTGGTTGGAAGGTATCGTTAACAGCGATCAAGCGTATGGCCTGTCCGATCTCGTGCTGAGCGGGTTTCTGCGAATAGTCACCCATCCCCGTGTGTTTAATCCTCCCAGCGACATCTTGGCCGCACTAGAATTCGCTAACCAGCTTCGCGACCAGCCCAATTGCGTTAGAGTGACGCCGGGCCAAAGCCATTGGACGATATTTGAGCGACTCTGCCATTCGGCCGGTGTTAGAGGTAATCTGGTTCCGGATGCCTATTTGGCAGCACTGGCCATGGAGTCGGGCAGTGAATGGATCACAACGGATCGTGATTTCAGTCGCTTTCCTGGTCTGAAGTGGCGACATCCTTTCACCGACTGATGGCCGAAGATAACCTAGTCAGGGCCAACCTGCCACCACATCGCCTGCCCATCACTAATTAGCTCAATCGTGCCCAGTTCATCTGTTCGCAGCACGCCCACGCCCACAACGCTCACCCTTTGCAGCACCTAGTCATGGGATGGCAACAGCTATTTCCTTCGCCAACCGAAAATACCATTAATTACGGCCTCACTGCTTCCAAAAACGCGGCGCTGCTTGAACTCTTCGCTCCGTGATGACTCGCCTTGTAGACCACGGCCGATAGTAATACTATATTTTGTGTATATGCTTTTGAAGCCAGATTGCGAAACTATCTCGCTCCAATTCCCCTGATGCCACCTGAAGGATCACTCGTTCTTGCTCGCTAGATGAAGCCTGAATCTCAAAGCCATTGAGCACCAAAAAAACTTCCATTGCCGCATGGCCAGTTCGTTTATTGCCATCGATGAAAGGATGATTCTGGATAAGAGAGTATCCAAGCGCTGAGGCCTTATCCGCGAAAGTGAGATACAGATCCGATCCGGCAAACGTCATACGCGGTTGTGCTAGTGCTGATTCCAGGCTGCCCAGGTTGAGGATGCCTATCGCGCCACCGGTCTGACTGATGATCTGGCGGTGTAATTCTAGTACTTCGCTAAGCGTGAGATAGCGCACTAGGCCAGCCGTCGATATAGTTCGGCGTTTTTCTCAATCACGTAATCGGCCGCGCGTTGAAACTCTTCTTCCGGCCGCGCGAGTAGCTCCTCAATGCTAACACGGGCCAATTCTTCTGCCGTAATGCCGTGACGGTCAGCCATCTCTCTTAGCTTAGCCAGATCATCACTGGAAAGGGGTATCGTGATTGCATCCATCTTATTTCGCTTGTCTACCCTAAATTTAGGTGAGCCAAATTGCTCAACTATTTCAATGATACCATACAACGGATTGATATGAGACTGAAGACGGTGAGACGACACATGTCTAGTCTTGTCTGTGTGATTCCCACCACAATGCCTGGCCGTCACTAATGAGCTCAATTGTGCCCAGCTCATCCGTCCGCAGCACGGCCACGCCCACAACCCTCATCCTTTGAAGCAACTAGTCATGGGATGGCAATAGCGATTTCCTTCGCCAACTGAAAATACCATTAATTACGGCCGCACTGCTTCCAGAAACTCGGCGCTGCTTGAACTCTTCGCTCCGTGATGACTCGCCTTGTAGACCACGGTCGCCTCGGCGCCAATCAGTACCATGTACAAGGCGATTCCAACCAAGACGAGCCAGGCCGATCAGCGGTAGCCGCGAATCGGCCGGCTAAGGGCCAACAAGATACCGGTCAGGATGGCGATGTTGAAGCCGCAATGTAAAACACAAACCAGCATAGTTTTCAGATTGAAAGCCAGATTGTTTTTGCACATTACTGTGATATTATTTCGCCCATGTCTGAGATACTGAGCGAGTTCTGGGCTAACGTCCTTTATCGGCGGCTGGTCTTGTCAATCTTGGTGATCGTGGTTGGGGCAATCGTCCGGCGTATATTACTCTGGTTTGCCTTGACCAGAATTCCTGAAGACAGCCCATACGTCTATTCCGTCCGCAAGTTGACCGGCTACATCGTGAGCCTGGTAACTGCCTTCTTGCTCTTTTCCATATGGGTGCAGCAGGTTGGCGACCTGTCGGTGGCGCTAGGCATCCTGGGTGCTGGGTTAGCATTTGCTCTTCAGGAAGTCATTGGTAGCATAGCCGGCTGGGTGACGATCATCAGTGGTCGTCCCTTTTCCGTAGGCGACCGCATCGAGACGGGCGGCATCAAAGGAGATGTGGTGGACGTAGGCGTCTTACGGACAACGCTCATGGAGGTCGGCAATTGGCTCAAGGGGGATCACAATACCGGCCGGATCGTCACGGTTTCCAACGCCTATATCTTCAAGGAGCCGCTGTTCAACTACTCCGGCCGGCTGGCCTATATCTATGATGAAATTATTGTGCCCATCACTTACGAATCGGATTGGAAGCGGGCGATTGAGATCATGCACGCGGCTGCATCCAACAATGCTCACTACCAGGAGTTGCTACCCAAGGCGACAGAGTCACGTCGCCGGGCCAGGCGTGAATTCGCGGTCAAGATCACCAATCTCGAAGCACGGGTTTTTGTAGGCCTCACCGATAACTGGATCGAGTTAGGCCTCGTCTACCCGGTGGACACCGACCTTCGCCGGGTATTCCGTAATGAGATCTCCGAGGAGATTCTCACTCGCTTTGCCGAAGAGAGCATAGTCATCGCCTCGGAAACAGTCTCCATAGTGCGTTTTCCCTCTAGTCAACCGGCGCCATCGTCATGAAAGAGTGGCGGGCCTGTTGTTAGGCCGTATGAAATTGCGCTTACGCTCGATTCACGAAATGGATCCAAAGCAAATTAACGATCTAATCCCCCGAAAAAGGTTGACTGAGGCCACGCTCAAAATTACCAGATGATCATTAGAAAGAGATATCGTGATAGCATCCATCGTCGATCGCTCGTTTTATCTTAATAACGGTGAGCCCAAGGGCTCAGATAATTGGATGGTGTCATGTAGCGGAATGATAGGAGATTGAGAACAGTGAGATGATTTGTACCTGCTATTGCTTGCTTGCTTCCCACCACATCTCCTGCCCATCACTAATTAGCTCAATCGTGCCCAGTTCATCCGTTCGCAGCACGGCAGCCCCCACATCATGCACTCTCTGCAGCACCTCTTCATGCGGATGGCCGTACTGGTTCTCCTCTCCAACCGAAATCACCACGAACTGCGGCCGCACTGCTTCCAGAAACTCGGTGCTGCTTGAACTCTTGGCTCCGTGATGACCGGCCTTGTAGACCACGGCCGATAGCGGGTGGCCATCAACCATCATTTTCTTCTCGGCCATATCGCCGGCATCCCCAGTCAACAACAGCGAAAAATCACTGTAAGTCAGCCTGAGTGCTACCGACCGGTCATTGTCATGATCTTTGATCTGAGCCTGGAAGCCGGCGGCCGGATTCAGTATCTCTACCCTTAGGCCGTCTTCAATGGCGATCACTTCGCCGGCCGTGACCTGGTGGACAGCCGTTTCATTTTCGGCCGCGGCGGTCAGTAAAGCCAGGGCGCTTTGTTCGTCCACGGTTTGGCCGTTGGTGATGAGCCGGCCGACCTGGTAATGGTCAAATAAGCCGGGAAGGGCGGCAATGTGATCGGCGTCCGGATGGGTGGCGATAATCAGGTCGATATCACGATCCCAGAAAGGGATGATCCGGCCCAGGTGGTCGTTTAGAACCGTTGGATAGGCGCCGCCGTCTATCAGGATCTGCCGGCCGGAAGGCGTCTGTATGAAAATGGCGTCCCCCTGGCCAACGTCAAGGAAATAAACGTGCAAATCGCCATCTGGCTGGCTGAAAAGCCAGGTGACGACCAATATGGCCGCGATGGCCAGCCCGGCGAAAGCCGCTCTTTGAGGTGCTTTCTTGCCATATTGGTCCATTCGAACGGCACGTTTTTCAGCAGGTGATAGGGCGAACCAGGTTAATCCCATTATAGCAGCATAGAATAGGAGTACTCCGGCCGGGGAAATTGTGACCGGCACCGAGGCGGCCGGAAAAGCGGCGAAGAAACGTACCATGCCGATGGTGTAAGTCAAAAATATCCAGGCCACCCAGGCTAATAGTTGGCCCAAAGCCGGGAATATCATACCCGACAGTGTTGCCAGGCCACCCCAGATCATGACCCCCGGTTGGGCCGGCAATACGAAAAGGTTGGCCAGCGGACTGACCAATGATAATTGTCCGAAATGGTAGAGGATGATTGGCAAAGTCAGGATCGTTGCCGCCAGGGTAGCGAACAGCATTTCGGCCAGAACCCGGGTGATTTGTCGCGCCTTGGGCTGGCCCATTCGTGAACCCAATTTCTCTTCCGTCCAGCGACTGACCGGACCGACATAGAACATCAAGGCCAATGTGGCGGCGAAGCTGAGCTGAAAACCTATGTTCCACAAAATGAACGGATTGATGGCCGTCATGCAGATGGCTGCCAAGAACAGAGCGGCCGGGACGAAGGTCGGCCGGCCCAGCAAGCGAGCGGCGATGATTACCAGCCCCGCCATGATCGCTGCCCGGACCACGGCGGCCTCGGCGCCGACCAGCACTGTGTACAAGGCGATTCCAACCAGGACGAACCAGGCCGACCAGCGGTAACCGAGAAACGGCCGGCTGATGGCTAACAAGATACCGGCCAGGATGGCGATGTTGAAACCTGAGATGGCGATGATGTGGGTCAGGCCCGTAACCCGGAATTGCCTAGCCGTTTCAGTCGACATCCCGCTATCATCGCCCAAGAGAATGCCGGTTAACAATGCCGCCTGGGGATCGGGCAAAAAGCCCTGGATCGTCTGCCGGCCTCGATCCTTGATTTCGTAAATGATCTGCTTGACCGGGTTGCCCGCACCGGTCGCCAATTGGCTGATGCGTGGATACGACACCCGGCTGTGAATACCCCTGCGAGCCAGGATCCCTCGCCAATCGAACTCTGGATCGGCCGGCGGATTTTCCAACTCGCCCGTTACCTGCAACCGGACGCCGTAGCGGATAATTGGATAACGGCCGGTCTCCAACAGGATCAACCCTTCCACTTCTTGCGAGGAGCCATCGGGCAGCTCGATTTTTTCAGCTTCCAAGCTTAGTCGTTGATACCGGTCGCGAATATCAGGCTCTTCGACGACCAGGCCGGTCAGTACCACTTCACCGGTTCCGTTGAAGTTGGCCACGTGAGTTTCGTTTATGGGCCGGGAAGCGAAGGTAAGACGCGCCGCGCCCAGGAGTAAGACGCCCAACAAGAGTAGGTATAAGGCCGGCCGTTGGCGGCGGAAGGCGAGGGCCAGTAGAAAGGCCGCGAACCCAGAAATCAGCCACGACCACAAGGGCAGATCCAGCGCCGCTCCCAGCGCGATCCCGACCAGCCAGGCGATCCCCAAGTAAATGATGGTCATGATATTTACTATTTTAGCTGGTCTGTCAACTCACTGCCTGGTGCGAGAAAAGTAACCCAGGCCCGGTGGCCTGGCTGTAGGATGCCATCCTGCATTACAATACGAAAACTGGCTGGTCAACGGTAGCCGAGAAACGGCCGGCTGAAGGGTAACAAGACGTCGGTGAGTATGGCGATATTGAAGTCGTAAATTAAAAAGCAAACCGGCCGTTCAGTTACGGGTGATTGGGGCCCTACGATAGTTCGGAGAATGTGGGGAGTTAGACGAAAAGAAAGGAGTTGTTCAGATGAGACTTAATCTCGTGACCTCTCGGATGTATATCCCTGAGAACGAGGATCATGCCCGTAATGCCATTCTACTCGAGCATAATATAGAAAATAAGTCAACTACACAATTGAACATTAAAAAGACAGGTTGAACAGATCTGGACCAGATGATCGGTAAGCCCGGCCGGTTAGGTATATATAACCGATTAAATACCGGGTTCAAGTTATTGCCAACGGTGGGTCGTTTGTACCTGGGGCAAGCCCTGGCAGGAAGTGCTTGGGTTCAACCTAGTGTATCCGAGGTCGGAATCCAATTAGCAAGAACAATAACAAAGTCCCACCATAATTCATCCGATGGTCACCAAACAGCCGGCCAACAAGCTCGAGCACGAGGTACTCAAGCAGAGTGGCTTGTGCCACAAGTAGATTAATCCGATGTCCCCGGGCTTCTGAGTAGGCTGTGATGGTGGCTTGATCGCGTCTAACCGGTATTCAGACAGCAGGTAGTAGTCAGACAGCTAGCAAATGGTTCGAGTCATAGAAGGTTTGTTGGCGAATCAGGCTCCATAAACCATGCAAGATATTGTTGGATTGAATCTTGGGGGCATTCCCTACCCAATTACCCGATCACCTCAGTCGCCAGTTTCAATCGAATCATCGCTTCTTCCAGGACTGAACGCGGGCTGGCGATGTTCATCCGCATGAAACCGGCCCCTTCTCGGCCGAACCAGAAGCCGGAGTTGAGGGCCAACCGAGCTTTTTGTGCCAAGAATTGGGCTTGGGCTTGGGCATCTAAGCCCAAGCCACCAAAATCAAGCCAGACTAGATAGGTTCCTTCTGGCTCAACAAGTTTAACCTGAGGGATATACCGGTCTAGAAAGTGCTGCATAAAGGTGATATTCTGCTGCAAATAGGCCAGCAAATCATCTAGCCAGGGGCCAGCCTCGCGGTAAGCAGTTTCGATGGCTACTGAGGTAAAAACATTAGTCCTGTTAATCTGGTAACGGTCGGCGAAGTAGTCATATTGCTGGCGGTATTCGTCGTTGGCAATGATGACCATGCCGTCAATCATCCCGGCAAGGTTAAAAGTTTTTGCGGGAGAGAGGCAGATGAAAGCGTTTTGCGCGGCCGTTTCCGACAACGATGCAAAAGGGTTATAACGATGGGGTTGGTAAACGATATCGCCATGAATCTCGTCGGAGATGACACGCACATCATGTTTGCGACAAATCTCATCCACACGCGCCAGTTCTGTCTGGGTCCATACACGCCCAACAGGATTGTGGGGATTGCATAAGATGAGGACCTTATTGCGTGGATTGGCAGCCTTTGTCTCTAAGTCATCGAAGTCTATCTGGTAACGGCCGTCTACCAACTGCAGCGGGTTTTTGACCATTTTGCGGCCGTTCTTACGAATCACCAACCGAAACTCAAAGAAAACGGGCGGTTGTACGATTATGCCGTCTCCTTCATTGCTATGTTGACTAATAAGAATGGCGATTGCCGACAAAACGCCAGGGCAAGGTTGGATGTGAGGTCTGGCAATCGACCAGTGATGCCGCTGTGCGTACCAGTTGGTAATCGACTCATAGTAGCTATCCTGCCGGTACTCATACCCATAAATACCCTGCTGCACCCGCGTCATCAACTTTTCCACAACTATCGGCGGCGCTGAGAAGTCCATGTCGGCAATCCAAAATGGCAGTACATCCTCACTGCCAAAATGCCGATTTAGATCGTGGGGGTTCCACTTCATGGTAGGGTATTGTTGTCTATCGATTATCTTTTCAAAGTCGGAAAATGTCATTTCGTTGAATACCTCCGAAAGCGGAGCCTGGCCGGTGGAAAATGGGTTACGGCCGGCAACCAGTCGTTGTTGTTTAACATAATGTGGCAATCAAATGTTTGTAGATGTTGGTGGTGGCTGAGAAGATTGAAGCGCCCCCAACACCTTTTCTCCAAAATTGCCGACAGTTCCCTGTCGGACCACAATCGTCTGCAAAGCAGCGACGAGGTCAGTTAGAAAGCGTGTAGAGTCGTCATGCCCATCGTCCAGCGATAGCCAGGCGGCCGATCGCTGGCAACTGGCAACCCATTCGCTGACCAGCTTACTCTTGCCAAAGCCGGCCGGGGCAGAGATGAGGGTAAGTTTGTGACCAAGTTGGAGACCCTGAATGAGCCGGTTGATGAGGTGTGGGCGAGAAACGAGATTTGGTCGTAGACTCGGGACAAATAGCTTCGTGCGCAGCAGTGTCTCAGGCATGCGCCCATTATAGGAGAAACCAACAGGTTTTGGTTAATTCAGATCAAGATCCTTTGCTCATATGGACATGCTTGGAGCATGGTTCACATCTGATGGGATATGAACCGTACGGATAAAAAGACAATTATGCTTCCTACCAGTGGTGGGAATATTTAACAATGAAGCCGAGGGGATCCATAAAGGGGAAAAATGGACGCGAACGGACTCGAACCCCATGCTGAACGCAGTTCAGCCCCTCACGGATGTGAACCTTAGAACCAGATTCACGCCCTTGATGTCATTCTACTCAAGATAGAATCCTTTAACAATGAGCGGTTATGTAAATATCCGTGAGGTCTGATCTGCAGCGTTATTGTAAATCAGCCTCATCGGGGCTAAATGGATATATCTTGTCGATATTCTACAGCCGCTGGCACCAGAAGTATGCAGACCTTTACGGGCCGTGGTCGTCTCGTCCGAGGCTAATAAGACGCCGATCCTCTCATTAAAATTGGGGCAGACCAAGTGTAGACACACAGGTATGCGCCTAAAATTGTTTATTG
>JAHEJP010000489.1 GCA_024638855.1 Chloroflexota bacterium | reverse complement strand
TTGGTCACGATTAGAAAGAGTCCAACATATTCATGTATTGATTCCGAGCAATTGATTCCGATCCTCTCACCCGGCCGGCACCGCCAAGTGCAGTTTAGGATTTCTCCAAAGGCTGAAGATAGGATTCGAATCTTATTCAACATCGCTTATAACGACCAGCATGGCGCTGATAAAGACCTGGCATTCGCTGATATGGTAAATATGCTGCCTCGAGACAGGGAATTTTCACCCGTGGTAAATCCATATGCACCGGGTATGCCCCTGCGCAGCAACAGCACGGTTTTCTTCGGCCGCGAGGAGCTTTTTGCCTTCATAGAACAAAACGCCAGCAATTTATCCAATCAAAATATCCTGATCTTGATTGGGCAAAGAAGAACGGGTAAGACCAGCACTTTATTACACTTGGAACAACACCTGCCAGAAGGAGTCATGCCAGTTTATATAGACTGCCAATCTTTAGGTGTTACACCCGGTATGCCATCGCTATTGCACGACATTTCCTGGAGTATTTCAGATGCGGTTTCTTCCAGAGGAATTCGTTTGGATGTCCCCGAACTGAAACACTGGCAGCCAGATCCCACTGGATTCTTTCAAAGAGAGTTTCTAAGATCAGTGCAAACCGTACTGCCGGAAAACACCGTGATTCTGCTAATATTCGATGAATTTGAAGTTTTCGAAGATCTTGTCCGTGACAAAATTTTACCGCCAACATTGCTCACATATTTGCGTCACCTTATGCAACATGGTAAGGGACTGAATTTCATCTTTGCTGGTACTCATCGCTTGGAAGAAATGGGAACCGATTATTGGTCAGTTCTATTCAATGCAGCTCTATACAAACATATTAGCTTTTTAAATGATGACGCTGCAAAGAGATTGATAAGAGATCCCGTTCAGCCAAATATCATTTATGATGATTTGGCCATAGACAAGATATTACGTGTTACTGCTGGCCATCCATACTTTTTGCAGCTGGTTTGCTATACGCTAGTTAATAACGCTAATATCGAGGGCGATGGCTACATTACCATATCCGATGTGAACTCTGCTATCGACGAGATGCTAAGGCTCGGAGAGGTTCATTTTGCCTATCTATGGCAACGCTCGACGTTTCACGAGAAAGCATTGCTAGCGGCCGCATCTAAGCTTATGGATTTTGATTTGCCCATAAGACCAGCAGACCTTGTTCAATATCTAGAACAGTACAGTATTTACATGAGTCCAGCGGATGTCACGAAAGGTCTAAATCGCTTGGTGCAGAGAGAAATCATGCGCGAGTACGCAAGCGAAGGAATTTTACTATACGAACTCAGAATTGGATTGGTTGGATTATGGGTAGCTCAAAATAAGAGCCTTAGCCACCTTTATGAAAGCGGTGAAGCTCAAGAGATTAGACAATAAAAAGACTTCTGAGCAACGATACACAGAGGAAGTCTTATAAGTCAGTGCTCGGCTACCAGAATCCATCGGCTGATTTCTGGCCGTTAATTTGGCTCAATAGTTTAAGCTTTTAGGGATCCACAGATTTTTCAAACTTCCTTCAGCCTCGTCTAACTCGGACCATTTGGCGATGCTTAAATCAACCTGAGCAAGCGCAGCTGTTGGCATTCGCTCCCATAGGCCGGTCAAAACCTCTAGCAATTCCTCAACCCCTGGGTTATGGCTCACAACCATGACGATCTTATGTTCACCTTGAAGACTCGATATTCGATCCAGGAAGGTGTCGGCGTCGGCATGGTAGAATGAATGATTGTACTCGATTTCACCTTCATAATTACAGGCATGTGCGACAGCCTTAGCCGTTGCTGCGGCCCGTTTTGCGGTAGAACTAATGATCAGGTCAGGGAGAATCTCCTCATCGCGGATCAGCTGACCCATCCGTGGCGCGTCTCTCTTACCCCGTTTATTCAAAGGTCGATCATGATCAGCGATGCTCAGGTTATCCCAACTAGATTTAGCGTGGCGTAAAATCAATATGGTTTTCATAGGATTCCGCCCGTATTGTCACAATAGTGCTCTGATTCAGCGAGAAAAGGCCTCTCCAGATTAAACTGAAGAGGCCCAATATTCACTCCTGTTTAATTGATTTTGCTCATATTTTCAAATTTGTAAATGCCTCAAGACCAGGATATACGCTGATATCTCCAAGTTCATCTTCTATTCGAAGAAGTTGATTATATTTGGCAACACGATCAGTTCTGGCCGGAGCACCTGTCTTTATCTGGCCTGCGTTTAAGGCGACAACCAGGTCGGCGATGGTCGTATCCTCTGTTTCACCACTTCTGTGAGAGACAACTGCCGTCCATCCATGTCGTTGAACATGCTCTACGGCCTCCATTGATTCAGTTAAAGTCCCGATCTGGTTAACCTTGCATAAGAGGCTGTTCGCTGCGTTCAATTCTAGAGCCTTTGATATTCGGTTAATATTTGTGACGAGCAGATCATCGCCCACAATTTGTATACGTTCACCAAGTTTCTCCATCATGAGGCTCCAGCTTTCCCAATCATCCTCATGAAGGCCATCCTCAATGGAAATAATCGGGTATTTGTCAACCCAATCAGCGTAAAATTCAACCATTTCAGCCCCTGACAAGACTTTACCCTCGGTCTTCAGATGGTACTTACCATCTTCGTAAATTTCACTTGCTGCTGGATCCATCGCTAACATAATTTGCTCAACAGGCCGATACCCTGCTTTCTCTATGGCCTCCAACATGAGTTCAATCGCTTGTTTATTGGCCGATAAATGTGGGGCAAATCCACCCTCATCACCAACCGTGGTGCTAAAACCTTTGTCGGCAAGGACCTTTTTCAGGGTATGGTAAATCTCCACACACCACCGAGTCGCTTCGCTGAAATTTGGTGCACCAACCGGCATAATCATGAATTCCTGAAGATCGGTTGATCCCGCAGCGTGCTTACCACCGTTCATGATATTCATCATCGGAACCGGCAGCGTTCGCGCGGATACGCCACCAAGGTAGCGATATAAAGGCAAACCGAAACTATCGGCCGCAGATCGGGCAACCGCTAACGAAACACCAAGTATAGCATTTGCGCCTAATCGACCCTTATTATCGGTACCGTCCAGGTCTATCATAGCCTGGTCGATCCCAACTTGATCCGTCGCATCCCAACCTACAAGCGCTTCGGCTATCTCGTCATTGACGGCCAATACCGCCTCGAGAACACCTTTTCCTGCATATCGATTTTTGTCTCCATCACGTTTTTCCCAAGCTTCGTGGATACCTGTTGACGCGCCAGATGGAACGATTGCCTGGCCAATAGCACCATTTAGCAAGGTTACGCGGACCTCAACCGTAGGATTTCCCCGAGAATCGAGAACCTCTCGTCCATAAATAGATTCAATGTATGTCATCTTGTCTCCT
>JAHEJP010000488.1 GCA_024638855.1 Chloroflexota bacterium | reverse complement strand
ATGAAACCACCCGCCAGGCCTTGCGCTCGCTGGTTGGTAAGGAAAACTTGGAAGAACGTTGGGATGGCAAGAGCGCTATGATCGACCGGCTGGTGATAGATTATTTGCAGAATCGGTTCTCGGAATGAGCATGAGCGAAGAAAAACCACTGCTAGTGGAAATGAATTTTAGGGCCAAGACATATGATGTTGACTATGCGGGCATCGTCCATAACGCCGTCTATATTCGGTGGCTAGAAGATTTGCGGCTGCAGATTATGGACGAACATTATCAGGTCGAGGATCAATTTGTGGATAACCAGTCGCCCGTATTGGCAAAGACAGAGATTCGATATCGTTGGCCTCTGAGATTGTTTGAAGAGGCGCTTGGCCAAATGTGGGTGAGCAAACTTGGCAAGGCGCGCTGGGAAGTGCAGGCAACCTTCACACGGGAAGATTTGATCATCGCCTCTGCTTTGCAAACTGGATATTTTATCGATCTTAAGGCTTACCGGCCGGTCAGAATACCGGTCGCCTTACGTGAAAAATGGGAAGCTGAGAGTAAGAGCTAGCCCCTATTGTTTGCTGGTGTTTACCTGATTGCCGGTGATTATTTCCTGGGCCCAGCTAATAGCTTCGGGATAGTGCAAAGTGTCGAGAACAAACTCCTGTCCACGGGCGGCCGATTGGAGCCTTACCTCATCTCCAGCCCAAGACCAGCGGGAAGGGTCTTTATGATAGGAGAGCGCAGGCTTACCATTGTCCGGGAATATCCAATGGGGCAAACGCCACATGGATCGCCGGGAGCTGTATGGCGAGGTTAGCTGCAAGATGGGCCGGAATAGTTTTAACAGACCCGCACCTAGCCTCATAGTGGATCCCAACCCCAGGTTGAGTTCATCGGCAGCCACAAAAATTTGATTCTTGTCGCTTTGTGGCCGTAGGCAGTGGGGATGGTACCGAGCCCAAGACGGCGCGTTCCCGGCCAATTGTTTACCAGGGATAATGGCGCCTACTTGTAGCCAGCCGAATATCGTGTGTAAGTCCGGCGACTCTCGGATGAATTGGTAATGACCTTCAATGAAATGGGCCTGGCGAAACCAGCCAAAGAATAGAAAAAGATCACCTATTCTGATACCTTCATTTGCCAGGTGTCCAAGCGCTGCGCCTTCCTGGCCAAAGAGAGGCCGCCAACCTGGTTCTCGTGGATATGTGCCTGCGTCCAAATCCGGGTCTAGGTGGGCAAAGTGTTGGGAATTGATCCTCTCTCGTGTGAGATCAGCGACGATTCTACCAAGCTTTTGGTTGTGAATAGTCAGATCATTGTAATGTATTCGTGATGCTGGATCGGGTATCGGCAATGATATCAGTGACCCATTTGGCAGGATGGGGCTGGCGACGCCGCCGGCCGATGCGTCAAATCCCTTTCTACTTAGAATTATCCTCATGATAAGAATCTGAAAATATGTCTACATATACTTTGAATAATTCCGACAGTATTGCAAGCTAGATCAAACTACCTCAATGATACCTTAATGGTTAGAATAATAGCCGTTCGTCAAGTTTGATTGAATGATTGTTCACCAAAACTCCGATTGGAATGATGATTACGAGCTTCAGCAATCCCCTGATTAAGCGGATAAAACGCTTGCGACAAAAAAAATATCGGCAACAAGAAAGGGTTTATTTTGCTGAGGGGGTGCGTATTGTCCTGGCTGCGGTGGAGCACCAGGCAGCCATTGAAACGATCGTATTCAGCAGTGAACTTTTGACCAGTGAAAAAGCCTGGCAGATGATAGCTGAACAGCGTCATGCCGGCATCCATTGTGTCGATCTTTCGCGAGAGGTCTACCAGTCAATATCGATGCGAGAAAATGCGATTGGGTTGGGGGCAATTGTATCATTTGCTGAGACGGAAATCAGTGATCTCAAAGTAGATCAAGAGAGCATTTTTGTTTCTCTGCTCAATGTTTCCGAGCCGGGGAACCTGGGGACTGTTATAAGAATCATCGACGCTGTAGGTGCATCCGGTCTCATCCTGGTAGGTCCTTCAGTCGATCCACATCATCCAACGGCCGTGAAGGCTAGCATGGGCGCTGTCTTTTCGATACCGCTCTGCCAATTGAGGGACATTGATTCATTGATAAGTTGGTCGGAGAGTCAAGCGATTCATGTTGTGGCCACATCTGCTCATGCTGACCAATCTTATCGACAATGCGAGTACCAATATCCTGCTTTGCTGCTTCTAGGCAGCGAGCGGGAAGGATTATCCGACAAGGTGATCCGAAAAGCCGAATTGACGGTTTCGATCCCAATGCGAGGATCATCTTCTTCGTTGAACCTGGCAGTAGCGGCTGGTATCCTTTTATACGAAATGGCTCATTCTAGCGATCAAGTCAAATAAAGTGAGGTTCTATGATAGTACTACGTTTTTTGGGGACTGTGGCTTCCGTTATCTTGGCCGCGATTGCTGGCAACTTGCTTGGCGCACAAATTCGTTTGATGGTTAGTGAAGAACTGGTAGAGCCTGAGGGGTTAGTCAAGAGAGATGAGGAAGGTCAACTATCTGTAAATCTCCAGACAATTGAAGCTAGTATCCTGCCGGCCATTCTGGCGGCTTTCATCGGAAAACCCCGCTGGCTATTCGCCTTTTTGGGCGGCCTCATTTATAGTGGCCTTTTTGATAAGGATTCCCAAAAGTTGCTGGGTTCAGGTTTGAGATTGTTCAAGTAAGGAGAACTCTTCTCCAATTAGGACCAGGATTCTAAAATGTCTTTGAAGGTGGTCATGAATGCATCGGCCGTGGCGCCATCCAGGATACGATGGTCGAAGGTGAAGCTGGCATAAGTCATTAGCCGGATCGCGATCGCATCGTCAATAACCTTCACTCGTTTTTCGATTTTTCCCACACCAAGGATGCCGCACTGGGGCTGGTTAATGATGGGGGTAGCAAACAAACTGCCCGAGACCCCATGATTTGTCAATGTAAAGGTGCCACCTTGTACCTCATCAGGTAACAGTTGATTGCTGCGGGCACGATTCGAAAAGTCATTGATAGCACGGGCGATGCCTAATAAGCTCAATCCATCGGCGTTTTTGATGACCGGCACGATGAGACCATCTGGAATCGCTGTTGCTATGCCCAAGTTGAGCTCTTTCCTCAACAAAATCCCAGCCTCGGTCCAGGTGCTGTTAACGACAGGGTGAGCTTTCAATGCTTGCGCGATGGCGGCAACTAAGTAGGCGGTAAAGGTTAGCTTCGTGCCATCGGCAGCATAGATCCCTTTGTTCGCTGCCCGATGGACGGCGACGACGCTTAAATCGACATCAAAGACAGTCGTGACATGAGGGCTGGTATGCTTGCTGTGAACCATATGCTCGGCGATAGTCCGGCGCATCCTGCTCAGACCAA
>JAHEJP010000487.1 GCA_024638855.1 Chloroflexota bacterium | reverse complement strand
GTAGGCCAGACTGGCCTTCACGGCGCAGGCTGATGAGCACGCGTTGAATCAACCCCTGTTCTGGCAACCGGACTGAGGGCGGTTTAACCTTGCGCCCCAGAATAGCGTCGGCTATCGCTTCGATCTCCTCGATGCCTCGCCGGGCCAGCGGCCGCAGCAAGGCCGGCACCCAGGCGTCGTCGCCCACCGTCACAGGAATCAGGACTTTGCTCTCTTGTATCCGGGCATAGGTTAGATAGCTGACCTCGGCCTCTATCCAACGGCTCTCGCGTGTGTGCCGGGAGAAGACGATGATCCCGGCATCGGCCTCCTCCAACCCAGCGTTGATGCTGGCTACGATGTCGTCACCTGGGCCAATCTCCCACTTATCTAGCCATGGCTCAATGCCGCGTTCCAACAGCCCTAGCACTAAGGCTTCTACCGCGGGTTTATCCTTGGATGAGTGGCTGATGAAGACTCGTTTAGGCCGCATTATCCCCTCCGGAATTCTGGCTAACTTCAAGTTTCGAGAGTGAACTTCTTCATACTAAACATGTTTAGACCATATGTCGAGTGTCATTCGTCACGTTTGTCATTCGCCGGCTGTTATTCGCCAACTTGACTGCCGTACAAATAGATGATATTCTGTACGGCAAGAGGTGACCTATGGAAGTTACAAAAATGACAGTGCGGGTACCAAAAGAGTTGCTTGAACGGGCGAAGCAGTACGCTCGGGAGAACGACACGACCTTGACCAGACTCATCACTACATACTTAGGCCAGCTTTCAAACGATAGCGATCCCGTAGCTGATGCACCTATCGTCAGGCGGCTTTCAGGATCGCTTTCCCAGGAAGTTAGCACCGATGATTATCGTCTATACCTGGAAGAGAAGCATGGGCAATCGAATTAAAGTCTTAATCGACTTGAATGTTATCCTTGACACCCTGCAATTACGTCAGCCCCATTACCCCAATTCGGCCCGCGTCCTAGCCTACGCCGAAACCGGAGTTATCGATGGCATGGTTGCAGCACATTCATGGACGACCCTATTTTACTTGTATGCAAAAGATCAGTCGGCCGACCTGGCTCGTGTTCGTCTAACTGAGATACTGCAGTTCCTCACAGTCGCGCCGGTAGATCAGGCGGTAATTGAGCAAGCGCTAAATCTACCGTACCGGGATTTTGAAGATGCGGTCCAAATGATGGCGGCCGTTCGATCGGGCGCAGAATACCTTGTAACGAGAAATATCCTCGATTTTAAGGCGGGCCCTTTACAGGCCATCCAACCGGTTGAATTACTAGCACTCTTGAAGTAGTGATCACGTCCTGAGGAATGCCTCATGCCAAATGAGAAAATTGGCCGCTTTGAGATCGCCTCGTTGATTGGCCGGGGTGGGATGGCGGCCGTTTATCAAGCTTATGATCCCGAACAAGATGGCCTTGTAGCCGTTAAAGTCTTGGGCCAGAAATACCAGAATGATCTTGGTTTCCGGGCCAGCTTCGAACGTGAAGCTGAAACTATCGCCAGGCTCAGTCACCCGGCCATTGTACCGCTATACGAATTCGGGCAGCACGAAGGCAAACTGTATATCGTGATGGAATATATGCCCAACGGGTCATTGGCAGATCGGATTGCTCAAGGTCCCTTATCCATTTTTGATACGGGTACTATCATTAAGCGGGTGAGCGCGGCTCTGGATTATGCCCATAGCCAGGGTATCGTCCACCTTGACTTAAAGCCCAGCAATATCTTATTCGACCAGGGTGACGATGCCTTTCTGGCCGATTTTGGCATCGCCTTCCAGTCGACGATTTTCAGGCAAGATAGGATTGTTCTCAGCGGGACGCCGGCCTATATGAGCCCGGAACAAGCGCGCAAAGAAAAAGAAATCGATGGTAGAAGTGATTTATATTCGTTGGGCTTAACCGTCTATGAATCACTGACCGGTAATTTACCTTTTGACAGGGACACGCCGATCGTTACCCTGATCAAACGAGTACAGGAATTACCGCCATCACCCAGGGAGAAAAACCCAGAGCTTCCTTCAACTCTCGATCCACTTTTCGATAAAATCCTGTCTATAGATCCTGCCCAACGCTACCAGAGTGGAGCAGAGTTTGCCCAGGCTTTTTACCGCGCTTGCGATCTGGAATATTCCCTGGAAGAAGAAGCCAAAATCGACGCCGCTGTTGTCCTGGAGGGACAAGACCTGGCCGAGAATCTACCGTCTAACAACTCCCAGGCTGAAACCTTAGAGACGTCATCGACGTCACCAAAGGCTGGGCATACAGCGGACCTAGACGCGGTGGAATCTGGAGGGAGCGAGAATCTCTTAAAGTACATAGAACGACGTCTGGGCGATGAGCCAGTTGTTCTTTTTATCTTGATAAGCCTGCTTGGTATTCTCTGTGCAGCCATTTTCGTGGGTCTGATAAGGGCTCCCGTATTACAGACATTGCTTCGTTCGGAGGCCACTACCGAGACCAGACGGACATCTACAGTTCCACCCGAGGAGATTGCACGCCTAAATCCAAAAGCCGCGGCCGCCAAACTGACCCAAGAAGCTAATGTCATGCTAGTTTATACAGATACAGCGGTCACTTTGATCAATTTATCTTCTGTTCCCTTAATATTAGACGGCCTCGTTTTAAGTCGGAGCCCAGATAATGGCAATCAAGTGGCGACGCCGTCCGTTGCGCTTTGGGAAGAGATTGCCGGACAATTCGGGGAACCTATTCCCGCTGGAAATTGTTATCAGGTATTGCATCAAACAAATGTATTGGCAGGCTCGTCCCCTGATCCGATATTAGTTCCAGAGTGCGATACTCTGCAAGGTTGGTCGGTTGCTGATGAAGAGGATTGGATATTTTGGATACCTGACGAGACGAACGAAGAATTTCAAGTACTTCAAGGCGACCAGATCATCCATACCTGTTCGTTAATAGATGGATTTTGTGAGTTCTATTTACCTCAACCGTAACCAAATGGCCAAAATTAAGACCTACATTGTGAAGGAAACCCACCAAAAGTAGGATAGCCCATCCCCTAAAGAATCTGTTATTCTGTTATGGGTTCAATGGTCCACTTCTGGGGCAGGATATAGGTAACAGTTTTGTTCGTCCGTGTTTGATCGTTGTAGATATGAACTTCCTCTGAAAAGGGGATATCCAACGACGCAGAAGCGATGATGTTGTGTTGGGCGAGATCCAGGACGACCAGTGCGTTTTCTCTGGGAACCAGTGCCTCTCGTTCAGTCCTTTCATCGATAACCTGGAATGTAATCTCCAGCGCCTTACTCTGGGCCTGGGCGGAAGAAATCGCCTCATGGATAAAACTCGGACCCTTACGTCGCAGTGCTTTGTCAAATTCCATCAAATCGACCATGATACGAGCTGTTACCCCTTGCTGATAAATTTC
>JAHEJP010000126.1 GCA_024638855.1 Chloroflexota bacterium | reverse complement strand
TTTCACCTATATAAACGAGCAACCGCTGCCTTCATTTATGTTGGGACGTATATCGGTCGATGGCTGGTGGACATATTTTCCATTGACGTTGGCTGTTAAGACCCCATTGCCCTTATTGTTATTGACGGCAACGGGGTTGTTATGTGGCCTATATTATCGGGGATGGCGAAAGACCTCAGTCTTATGGCTTCCGCCATTGGCTTTCATGGGCCTGGCGATGCTCGGCCGATTCAATATTGGTTACCGTCATATCATCCAGGTCGTGCCTTTTTTAATCATGCTGGCTAGCTATAGCATTCAACTGCCCACGTTGGTAAGGGAATGGCAAACGAATAAAACGAGGGGCACAAGATCAGCTGATCTCGGCGATCTGACAGACAAGCCAGCCGGCAATCATCGAACCAATATGCCGTCCGACGCTGATTCCATCTTGACGGTAGCTGGTCTAATCCTTTTGGCTATTTGGTTGGTAACAACGACCATCCGACTCTACCCTCACTACGAGGCCTATTTCAACGAGATAGTGGGTGGTTCAAAAAATGGCAGTGAAATCCTGGTGGATTCTAACATTGACTGGGGTCAGGATTTACCGGCCCTCAAAGGGGTCATGGCTACCTTGGATATTGAGGAGGTAAAGCTCGCTTATTTTGGCACGGCCGTGCCAGAGGCCTATGGGATAAAATACAAACCAGCGCCCGGCTTCATCCGTTTTACTGATGGTTCTGAAATAAATGCCTTCAATCCATATACGCCGGAACCAGGGTGGTACGCAATCTCCGTTACCAGTTTGCGTCTGGGCTTAGTGCGCCAGAATTTTGATATCTACGAATTTTTTGCTACTCGAGAGCCAGTTGCCAAGGCCGGATACTCGATCAATCTCTACGAAGTAACTTATCCTGAAACAATGCCCACCGATCAGAGAATCGTAACGGGCAAGCCTGTCGCTGACATGGATCCCGAGGAGCTCGGTCTCCAGCCGGGGGAACGAGTCATCGTTAAGTGGACTGAATCGTCGCAAATCACGATACTATCGCCGGCCCCAGCCGAGTTGCCACCAGAGGTCAAAGAGATGTCGGTGGACTTTGAAGGTCAATTCACTTTAATCGGCTACCGTTTGGGTAAATCCAACTTCCAACCTGGAGAATCCATCGAATTAATATTGTTCTGGCAAGTAGGCCCGAATCGGGTAGAGACACCTAAGCCTGCTATGGGTAACCCGCTGGCCGCCTTTGTTCATCTCACCGGATCAGATCCCTCGGAAATTGTGGCCCAATATGATGGCTGGGGTGCGGCTTTATCAACTTTGGAAACTGGCGACGTGGTGGTCCAGAAAGTGTCACTCACAATTCCCGAACAAGCGTCCCCAGGACCATATGATTTGCTCGCCGGTCTGTACTCCCCCCAAACATCGCGGCGTCTACAGACGATTTTTGCAGGTGAGCTAACCGACGTCGTTCAATTAGTTGTTATATCGATCTATGGAGGCGACTGAACATCTGGGCTCGTCCAAGCGCTATCTTCCACTCAGATAAGATCTCTTATCAACCCCATGACGAGTTCCTTTGTCTTACTATCTTTATCCAATTCCGGATTCCAAGTTGAAACAGAAATGGCACGGAGATCTTTTTTGTCTTTTAAGAAGTGGAAGAGCTTGCGAATCGCTTCGACGGAAGGTCCACCAAGGGCGGGGTAGCTCATGGCCGGGGCTTCTTCCGGATTGATAATGTCGGCATCGAAGTGAAGATAAATGGGCCCTTCTGGTAAAGCAGTCTCAATCAAATTAGAAATATCAGTTACATGGTGAACGGCCGAACTCTCCAGCATCAGCCTCTCGCCGGGATCTAAGTCGCGGGCATCTGCCAAAACAACTTGTTTTTCGGGCAAGTTTTTTAGACCGATACCGTCAACGATGGTTTGCTCCCCACGACCGACTATCATGGCTAAGGGCATCCCACCCAGAAAGCCGCTAGGCGTAGTCTCCCACGTATTAAAATCGCCATGCGCATCAAGCCACAAAAGAGTCGCCGATAGACCTGCCTGTTGCAATCCCGCTAAAACACCTATGCTCGTGCAGCAGTCACCGGCGATACTGATGGGGCGCCTGCCTTGCTTTAGCGAATCCGAGACCATGCTCGCCAGGGGACGGTAAAGAGATACCATCCGCTCCTGCTTTGTACCTGGTTGAAGTGTGGGTTCGTTGATTTGCCAGTTTGCTTTTCTAAGGGGCTTTAAGCCGGGTGACTTGGAGTCAAGAAAATAAGGGGTCAAAATAATGTCGTTATTCATATTAAATCTCCATTTTCAACAATCCCAAACATGACATTTCACTGATTGCATTCTCAAGCATCGTTAAGCTAGAAATAAGGTCACACTTTATTTTTTTTCGTCAGCCAAAGGACCTTTGTACAATATTATCATCGAGATTGACTTTGCAAAGCACAAAGGACGCCACAATTATGAGTGACATTGCTTTGAATCGGGCCGAGATAATTTGCCTCCTGAATTTGATGGGTAGCAACCAGATAGTTGGTGTTGAGACGGAGCAGCTTCTACCGGCCGAAGAATCTGAAGGCCAGGAGTTACTGCAGAGAGGACTAAAGGGACTTTCAAACCGGCATTTAATCACCGAAAATGATGGAGGGTACGAGTTTGTAGACGAGTTGCGCGATCTGGCCATGACGATGGCCTATCCACAGGTGGTCATTGCGACTCATCGGGAGACGGCCGACGATAAAAAATCGTGGTTTTGGCATTTCGTAACTCGAACATCAATCGCTCAACTCATTCTTGATAAACCAGACAACTATCGGTTGATCGGCGTTTCAAACCTGGAAACGGTATTAGCGGATCTAGAAGACGCTTTGCCAATGGTACCGGCTCCACAAACCATCGAATATCGCGCCGATGTTCCCAAGGAAGACGCCGATGAAATATCGTCATTGGCGGAAGATTGGGATGAAGTACCAGCTTTACAGATATTAGAAGCTGATGGTTTGACGATGGTCGAGGCGAGAGATTTATTTGACGATTTGGCCAATTTTGCTTGGTGGGGCCGGGTCGATCTAATGGCTTTCGATGGTGCCAACATCACCTCGCGGCACCGGGCCCTCATCATTCAGGGACAAGAGAGATCTTGGGTGGCTCGTCAAGATGTCGCCGATGTGAGTACACTTCACATTCACACGGCCAGAAGCGGTGACTTTGAAGAGATACTGGAGCGATATTGGGACGCAATCGGCGTCTAGATTAATGCCAGGATGACGAACTAAAAAAATATCGAAACGAAGCAATGACTTCCTCGTCCATTCCAGCTTACAGATGCCTTTGAAGAACAAATATAAGCTTGCGAAAAGGCGGATAGCATCGACCACACTCAACATGCCTCATTCTTCTCAAGATGGCGTGGCAGAAGCCTGGATTGTCAGACACCAGGAGCTATTTGAACGAGATTAGGAAGTCGTCTACGCCATAACGTTGCTTGTTTCGGGACAGGTAGTTGCAGCCACTTGGCCTGCTTATAACTGGGCAACATGACCTGGCTGAATTAGGCTATTGGGTTGGCAAGCCATTTTGGGGAAATGAGTACGATACGGAAGCCAGAAAAGCATTGATCAGCTTTGGACTTGAGAATATGAATTTGAACCGGATATACGCTTCGCGTTTCATCCGGAATCCAGCATCCGACCGGGTGATGGAAATGATCGGCATGAGGTTCGAGGGCAGCTTTCGCCCACATATTAAGAGATGGGCGGTTTACGAATATTTGTTTCAACGTTCCATCTTGCGGCAAGAGTTCTTGCAAGAAGAATAGAACTGATATTTTCTTAATCATCTTCGCGAATCTTGCCATCCTAAGCTCAGCCATTCATTTGGTATAAACCCGAAATTACTTCAATTGATGTGACTTTTATCGTGGCAGAACAGGTCAATGATCACTGCCATTTCCTGTGACTTCATGGCATACTGAGTTCAGTTAATTGGTGTTCCTTAAATCTCAACATGATGAGGGCTATGAAGGAGAAATTTAATGGCGACTTTAAAAGAAGCGGCTGAGGACTTTTTATCTCAAAAAAGAATTGCTGTTGCCGGCGTATCCCGAAAAGGGGACGTGGCTGCAAACGGTATCTATCGAAAGCTGCGTGATGCAGGTTATCAGGTCTATCCAACGAATCCCAATGCTTCTACTGTCGAGGGAGACCAATGTTATCCGGACCTGAAATCTATTCCTGGTGGGGTGGATGGTGTCCTGATTGCCACTCATCCGGAGATTACCAGGGATGTGGTACAAGAGTGTATCGATCTGGGGATCGGCCGGGTATGGCTTCACCGCTCATTCGGCCAGGGCAGCTTTTCAGAAGATGCTATCCAAGTCGCCCGAGAGAATAATGTGACTATTATTCCTGGCGGCTGCCCAATGATGTTCGTCGAACCAGTGGACTTTGGTCACAAATGTATCCGTTGGTTTACAAGCATGACCGGGGGGACGCCAAGAGAAGTGTGACGGCTATCGATAAAACAGCCTTTTCCAGCTATATTCTTGGGATATTTAGCCAGCCACATACGCTTGTGGCTGGCTTCTTTTTTTAGCCAGGACATTGCTAAACAATTGACGATCAATTAGTGAGGCCTCATACAACCTAGAACGAAGCTATTTCGTATCATTAATGTTGATATTGCGTCATGTGCTTTATCCTGAGCTCAAGGTATTTTTAGACCATGACACTTCTTCGCACTACCTTCAATCAAGCAAATACGACCGATTATCGCGCAGTCATAGGACGGGCTGCCACGCTGTTATTTGTGCTGCTGATCACGATGGGCATTCTTCTAGCCTGGGATGATATCGGGCGGTTGGGTGCATATGGCTACCCGGCTGTGTTCCTGGTCAGCTTAATTAGCAATGCCGCTTTCTTATTGCCGGCTCCTGGGATGGCCCTGGTTATTGCAGCGGGTGGTATGTTAGACCCAGTAGCAGTTGGCATCGTCGCCGGTCTTGGGGCTGCTTTGGGTGAGCTGACCGGTTACTTGGTTGGCCAGAGCGGTCAGACTGTTTTTGAGGACAAACCGATATATTGGCGTATGGAACGCTTGATGAAGAAATCCGGAGCGCTAGTGGTTTTCGTCCTGGCGGTAGTGCCGAACCCGATCTTTGACATTGGTGGTCTCGTCGCCGGCGCATTGCGAATGTCAGCATGGCGATTTCTATTAGGAGCCTGGATAGGTAAGAGTTTGCGTTTCGTCCTGCTAGCAGTGCTGGGTTCGATGGCAGCCTGAAAATCTAGTTGCATAAACCTCCACCTCGTTTTGACGAGCCCAACGCCTATTATAGTGCTGGTTCGCCGCTGGCTGCCGCATTTTCAAGAACCCCTCTTGCCTCCATGGCAACCTCTAGAATTAGATAAATCTGCCAGCCCTTCGCCATAGTTGACGACCATTATTTGATTTGATGCCATAGGTCTAGGCCAGGCAGGAAATAACCTGGATGCATGGCAGCCAGGCTTGAGTTACTATTTGATCGTGATAACGATGAAACAAGAGGTGAATATAGGAGACGTCAATATGCGTGTTGGTATGATCGGATTAGGTAATATGGGTTCGGCAATCGCAAATCTTATCGCCGGCAACGGATACGAGGTTCTTGGCTGGGAATATAACGCGGATATCGTGCAAGAGATAAATAGTGACCACCTTAATTCTCGATACCTGCCGGACATTGATTTACATGAAAATCTCAGCGCAACTTCTGAGCTTCAGAAGGTTGCAGGCCAAAGTCAAATAATATTTGTCGCTATCCCTTCCGCATTTGTCAAGCCAACATTGGAACCTATTCGATATCAGATGAACAAAGATAGCGTATTGGTTAATATGGCTAAAGGGATCGACGGGAAAACAGGGCTCACTTCTTACCAAACGCTGTCCTTGTTATTTCCGGGAAATTCCATCCTCATGCTTTCAGGGCCAACCATTGCCAATGAATTTGCCCGAAATATGCCGACCGTTGTTGTGCTGGCAGGCGAACATCGCCAAGATCTTTTAAGCGTAGCCCGACTACTCGATAATAATTGCTTCCGGACCAGGTTTTCTGACGATACAACGGGCGTTGAGCTTGGGGGCATCCTCAAAAATATCTATACGATTGGCCTGGGCCTATTCGACGGTAAAGATATCACTAGCGTCAATTTCAGGGCGGCTTACCTGACTATCGCCATGGAAGAAATCGCCAAGATGGGTTCGGCCATGGGAGCGCGAATTGAGACATTTTTATACCTGGCCGGAATTGGGGACCTCTTGGCGACATCTTTGAGTGAACACAGTCATAATCGGAAAATGGGCACTTATCTGGCCCAGGGATTGTCGCTTGATGAGATAAGAAGCAAGATGGGAGTTTTGCCTGAGGGTTATAATACGCTGCAAATAATCCTGTACGTTGCCGAAAAATTACATGTGTCCATGCCCCTGGCCAAAGGTCTGTGGGATGTAATTCACGGCCGATATGACGCTGAGTATTTCATAGAGTCTTTTATAAAGGATTTTGTTGTGTAGGGGCAGCTTTATTAGAACAGCATTGGTTTCATACGGTGAAACAGATTGAAAGGATCGCTACTTTTTCGAGACGAAAACCGTACCACACTCAGGTTGCAAACCTGCCATATAACCAGGCCACCACGACAAATGCAGCGATAACGCCCAGAAAGGCTAGTCCTAAGGTTTTTGGAATTTTCCAACTCCAAGCGCGCAGCAAGGCTCCGATCGACGTAGCGATAACGCCAACCGCACCAACAATGAAAAGAAAATTGATAAGTTCAAGGTAAGGTATTTGAACTGGAAGAGACATAATTTCACCGCCTCAGGATGGCAGATAAAGCGTTTGGCCTAGGCTTTCTCCCTTATCATCTCTTATAAATTTTAAGTCATAAAAAGCATCAATCAATAGACAACAAGTCACAGGGGGCACAAATCAACCATGTTTCTTAATATTTTAAAGATTTTTAGCCTTAGTGTAAAGATCCAAATCATAGTTCATTAAGTTTCATAAAATTCGAAGATATTTCACTAGGTTCATGGCAATTCCCACTAACACTTCAATATTGGAAAGGGTAGCGCCTAGTTGTATCTTGTTCTCTCGCGATGATAGAATCACGATGATATGACGCTAGAAGATTCTCGAATTAAGCTCTGGTCGAGATGGGGAGCATTCGCCCTGGCAATAATATTCACAAGTGTGTTCTTGTGGTTAGTAAGCCGTCAGTATCTGACGTTTCAGGTTCAGGCGCCGGATGTTGATCAATTCGATCAAGCGATTTGGAATACACTGCGCGGCCGGTTTCTGTTCACAACCATCACAAATAATTCCATTCTTGAATATCATTTCTCGCCCTACATGGCCTTCCTCTCACCTCTTTTGCTTGTCTGGGAGGACGTGCGCATCTTATTTCTGGCTCAAATCATAAGTATCGCAGCAACTGGTCTGATCTTTTATAAGATGGTTGAAGAAAAATCCCCGATCGCTGCTGTGCTCTTTTTACTGGCCTTCTATCTCAATGCATCTTTACATCAAATTGGACTGCTAGAGTTGCGCAGAGTAACGCTGGCTATGCCATTCGTGGCTTTGGCGCTCTACGGCTTGATTAAGGATAAGCGCTGGTTAATGATGGCCGGGATCATCTTAACGCTGCTGGTTAAGGAGGATTTGGGATTAATTGTGGCGGCCATAGGGCTCTACCTGCTCGTTATCAAGCGAGATTGGAAATGGGGGTTACCAATCGCGATCTTGGGAGTTGCTTGGAGCTTGAGTATGGTCTTATGGATCATTCCCGCTTTGCGAGGAGGCAATTACAATCAAATTGGGTACTTTTCAGAGTGGGGCGGTACGCCGGGTGAAATTGTCAAGAATATCGTGACTGATCCGCTCCAAGTCTTGCAGGTGATGTTTGATGAAAAAGGCCGAGACGGTCTTTGGCGAACTTTTTTGCCTATGGCCATCATACTCCCTTTCCTGGCGGCGGATCTTTTGATGATAGGCCTTCCACTGTTAATCCTAATGTTACTTAGCAGCGAACCAGAAATGCATGCTTTGCAACGCTGGTACCTAGCCCCAGTCTTGCCAGTGCTTTTCGCGGCAGTTGCAGTGGCAATAAATCGCGTTCCGCGGCGTTATGTTAAATGGATAATCGTTCTTTTACTTGGAATGACGATCATTTCCTTCTTCCTCTACAGCCCGGCGCCATTAGGCGGGCAATATCAGCCACATCTATACCAGATTACTGAAAGACAGTTGCGAGCTTGGGACGTAGTTAATGAAATACCGGAAGATGCCAAAGTTGCATCCCAAGTTGCCTTCATAGCGCACCTTGCCCAGCGGGAGCATATCTATCTTTATCCATGGTTCGCAATTGGGAAAGAAAATATCGATTATTTTATGCTTGGTAGAGATTTTCGTGCTTATCCTTACAAGACCGAGGATATCGTGTGGGAGATTAATAATTTGGTTGCAGATCCAGATATGGTTATCGAGATGGAGGTTGATGGAATTTACCTGATCCGGCAAGGTGGACCACAATTACCGGCAGTAACAATGCAGCGACTGGCTGAAGATTCGATTTTATTGGATCGAGCCGAGATAGCAGTGGCCGATGAAAAGGGTATTTACCGGACGCTTGATAAAGGATTACTCACGCTTTCGCCAGGCCAGGAGGTGCGGGTGACATTGTATTGGGAAGCCTTGGATAGGGTCAATGGTGAACGAACCGTGTCGGTTCGAATAGAAGACTCTTCAGGCGCGTTGGTCGCCCAGCATGACATGTTGCCTGGGGATGGCAGCCGGCCGACAAGTTGGTGGGAACCTGGTTGGCGTTTTCGAGATGTCTATTATCTAAATGTCGCACCCGTCGTAGCACCTGGACCGGCATCCCTTGACGTTGTACTCTATGATAGTTTTACGCAGGAACGGATAGAGTTTGATGGTGGTGACGATATTATTCATATTTTGCCCGTCAATTTTATTGCTTCACAAGAGGGGGATGAATCTTAATGATATCTGATCGATTATTGGTTGTCAGATAGGTTACTTTATGAATGAGGCATAGGTGCAGTCATTGTTAGTTAACGGCTCCTAATATGTGTATTAAACTTTGGAGGAGATTCGGATGTCGACAACATATGATGTGATCATAATTGGCGGGGGTATTATGGGTTGTAGCAGTGCCTTCCAGCTGGCCAAACGTGGCCTGAAGGTAGCTTTGTTTGATAAAAACAATATCGGCGACAGTCCAAGTGGCAAATCGTCTGCTATTATTCGCCAGCATTATTCCAACGAACTCACGGCACGCATGGCTCTGCATAGTTTGCGGATTTTCCAAGATTTTGAGGAACGGATTGGCGGCGAGTGCGGCTTTACCCAAACGGGTTTCGTAGTGGTTGTGGATGCTAAAGATATGGTGGGATTGGAAGCCAATGTTGCTTTGCAGCGCAAGTTGGGAATCCAGACAGAGTTGCTGGACGTTAAAGCTCTGCAAGATATTATGCCCGGCATCAATACGGAAGGTCTTGTTGCGGTTGCCTATGAATCTGATAGTGGTTATGCCGATCCCTACCTGACTGTCAACGCATATGCCCAGGCAGCTATCCGAGAGGGAGTCACTATTTTTCGCGAAAAAGAGGTTACAGCCATTCGTTTCAAAAGCGGTCGAGTTGTTGGGGTGAATTCGCTGGCTGAGACATTCGACGCCCCAATTGTAATTAATTGTGCCGGCGCTTGGGGTGCACAAGTGGCTAAATTTGCTGGCATTGAGGCGCCCATCGATTCTTGCCGGGTCCAGGTTGCGTTCTTTCGCCGGCCTTCCGGTCAGGAGGCTGCGCACCCTGTTGTTGCAGATTTTATCAATGCAACCTATTTTCGGTCGGAGACGGGTGGATTGACCTTGGTTGGCCTGATCGATCCGGCCGAAGCGGATGCCATCGTCGATCCAGATAAATACAAAGAATATATGGACGACGACTTTTTGCTGGATGTAGGCGAGCGTTTGATTGTCAGGTATCCGGCGATGGAACTGAGCCAGAGCACTGGCGGCTATGCTTCCTTGTATGCTATTACGCCAGATTGGCATCCTGTAGTCGACGAAGTACCTCAGGGCAGCGGCTTCTATATCTGCAGCGGTTTTAGCGGCCATGGATTTAAATTAGGTCCGGCCGTTGGCTTGATGGTAGCTGATATGGTGAGCGGTAACGACGATCCGATATTTGATCCCCAAATGTTCCGATTTGATCGCTTTTCAGAAGGTAAACTAATTCGCGGCCAATATGAGTACAGCATTGTTGGCTGATGCAATTATGATGCAAGGAATTGTGAGGAGGCAATAAGCTTATGGGCTTTACTACGGCAGACCAAATATGTCTGAACTGTAGACGTTCTGAAACGATGATACCGCTCGTGTCATTGAGGTATGATCGAAACGAGGCATGGATCTGTTCTCAATGCCTGCCAGTATTGATTCATCACCCGCAAAGACTGGCCGGCAAGTTGAGTGGTGCGGAATCGATGACCCCATTCCAAGGTGACGATGATTGATAATCGCCGGCAGATGTTAAAGATGTTGCCGTTGGCCCTCTTACTGCTTTTTGCTTCATTAGCATGTACGATTGGAGCTGATGGAGGCCCAACGCCAACGGCGACGGCAAATGTGCCTTTGGATCAGTTGGTCAGCTACAGGATCCCTGTCTATTCGGCAACGCTTAATCCGGGCGAAACCGTTAAGGGATCTAAACTGACCTATATAGGGCGCGATGGTGATGTCTACAACGTGACAATTGGCAATCTGCCAGCGGCCAAACGAATCGGAGATTCATTTGCCTGGAAAGGTGTCATGGCTCCTGGCGTCATCGGTAATTACAATCTTCGATTGTCTCCGACAATACTGAGTAATGATCTCCTGGTAGCCGGTTCACTAGAAATTAGCATTTTGAACCCGATTCCAGTTGAACTTGGTAATGACTTTGTGGTCTCTGATTCGATATTGCAGTTCAATAATATTGCCATTGACAATCGCGTATCCGTAGGCGAACAGGTTCCGGGAACGACTCTGATATTTGAAGGTGCTACGGAGCAAGGGGCCAATCTTGGGGGTACCTCGGGATTCCCAATACGCGCACTCGGTGATTCTCTCATCTGGACCGGCCGCTTAAGGGGTAATGCTATTGTCCGTTACAATATGCGGGTTGGATCGTTGAATGCTGATGAGCTTCGCTTAGTTGGAACGGCCGAAATGTGGATAACGCCTTCACCTTGATCTTTTGGGGGAGCAAATCGTTTCGTCGATATGCCCGAAATATCCGTTGCTACGCTCAATTTGCTTAATCGCCAAAATCGCTGGTTAGCTCGTCGTGAACTTGTTGTGGCTGAGTTTATTGATACTCAGCCTGATTTGATCAGTTTACAAGAGATTTACTTGCCGATTGGGCAGGCCAAATGGCTCAAAAACCAAATCAATAGCAGGCTGAGTGGACGATCGGATGGCCCCTATCAGCTGTATCAGCAACGTCGTCAACATCCGATACGGGGTTTTATTGAAGGAATCGGCATCCTTAGTCGCCTTCCAGTTCTTTCAAGTGACGCTATCGATCTTGGTTACGGTGGGCGGATTGCGCTACGCGTCAATGTAGAATTGGAAACGAGAGAGACTCTTGATTTCGTAGCCGTCCATTTGCACCATATGGCTCAAGATCGAGAAGCCCGGCTTGAACAGGTGATGTTATTGACCGGTTGGCTAAATGATAAGAATTGTGTTCCCTTGCAAGTTGTTGCAGGAGATTTCAACGAGGTGCCGGCTGGATTGGCGATTGAATATATGAAACAGAGTTACCGCTCTGTCTTCGTTGAATATCAAGGTTATGATCCGATCGCGACCTTCCCAACAGCGCTCATCCACAGATCGGATGGCTGGAGTGGATGTCTGGACTATATCTTCATTTCGAAATCGGTTAATCAAGTACTCGGCGCCCAGATTATCTGCCGTAAGGCGTCGGTAAAGGATCCGACACTTTATCCATCTGATCATGTGGGTTTGCTTGCAAATATAGAGGTTGGTTCTTCAAACTGGTTAGCTTCCGGCTCCAGCACGAAAGCTCCCTTGCCTAATGTGGAAACCTGAAGTTGCCTGTCTAATTCAAGGGTTTCTATAAGGCAATCGAGAGTTCTGCTGGCACCAGTGTGTATAAGAGGTATATGATATTCGGCCAAAGATGCTGTGAACGAAATCAGATGCTGGGCGATAGATGCTAAGGCTGATTTGTCTGTCCACACCAACGAGACATTTACTTTCTATGAAAAAAACAGGTGATTCCAATATCCAATGACCCAGAAGATTTCAATAGTAGTCCCGGTATATAACGAAGAGGAAGTGCTTTTAGAACTTTATCAGCGCGTCAGCCAGGTTATGGATCAATTAGATGATCCTTGGGAACTTATTTTGGTCGACGATGGGAGTGTGGATCGCTCGGCCAAGATCATGCGTGAAATATACGAACAGGATCCAAGAGTAAAAGGGTTAAGTTTTTCGCGAAATTTTGGTTTTCAAGAGGCCGTGACGGCCGGCTTGTCTTGCGCCACGGGTGCTGCAGTTATATTAGCTGATGCCGACTTACAAGATCCCCCGGAAGTTATTCCATCTCTTATAGCCAAGTGGCGCGAAGGATATGAGGTCGTCTACGGTATCAGGATCCATCGTCAAGGTGAA
>JAHEJP010000486.1 GCA_024638855.1 Chloroflexota bacterium | reverse complement strand
CTATCAGCATCAGATGGCCCTTGAACGTATCCGGCGCTGGGCAGATAGTATCTCTGGAAAGCCGGATCAGATGGTGATGACGCTTTTCGAGAAACTCGCCCGATGGGCCGACCACACGGGGTGGCAGGGATCAGGCTTTACCCGGGCGGCCGTGGAATTTGCCGATCAGCCAGGACATCCGGCCAGAAAAGCGGCGCGTCGACATAAGGCGGAGGTCGAAATGTACCTGGTTGAAAAGTTTGCCGCCCACAATCTGGATAACGTCGAACGGTTGGTGCGAGAAGTTTTGTTGTTGATCGAAGGGTGTCAGTCCCTTGCCCTGATTCATAATAATTTGGATTATGTCGATGCTGCCCGCCATGCCGCCTTGATCCTTGTCCAAAATTATCAATCTGCACCCGCGGCGAATGTACGCCTGCCTCAACAGACCTGAGGTTAAAATATTCTGGCGTGGCTAGTCGAGCCCTCTAGATTTGTCTAATTGTCTAATAAGCAACAGCTGGAAAAGACGTACCTAAGATGAAAATAAGGTGGGGAACAAATAATATCCTAACTCCTTCTCCTCGTACGCAAGGTTCAAAAACTCACAGCCAAAAGAATCGTTTCTGATGTCGACAACTCTTACTTCTTTGTCGATAACACTGCCTTGTTGATCATCGAGGGTAAATCGGACATGAAGTCTATGCCCATTCTTGATATCTTTCGGCCCAATGACCTTGAATCGTATGCCGCTCATTGAAACGTCCAATACGGTCATTGTGTACCAATTCTTTGAACCTGTAGAGACATTGATGACCTCTCCAATCAGTTGTACTGGCTTTCGGTAAAATTGACGAAAGTTCAGCTTTAATTCAAATCTCTCCTTACAAGTACATTTTGCAATAATGCTATGCTTTTCACCCTGATACTCGGATACTGAGATGCGATAGGTGTGCTGGCAATAAGGACACGTAAATGCGGTATAGTTTTCCTTGTTTACAAACGCCTCGACAGTCTTCATTTCTTCCCTTAAATCCCAATCAAATCAGTTCATAGCGTTCTTCAATTAACTCACTTATAAATTGAATTTGCAAATTTTCATTGAGGGCTGATTCCAAGCCGAGTCGTTGCACTAAAGCCATGCAAAGATCGTTTCTGGATTGCTTCGATTCCTGGCCGAGGTGATAGGGGCAAACCTCTTGTTATCGTCGCGCTCCAATTTTTCTAAAAACCCTACCTGGCCAGAGGAATTCTATCCGTCAGGCGCATTCACCATGATTCTCAACTGATTCAGGATGCAGATTCTGGTTTGGGGATTGTTTCTCTTCCCCCAACAAGGATCATCGAAACCTTGTTGTACATCGATCACTAACTAAGCTTCTTTGCTCCTTGATTTTTTCCTTTAGGAATCACACTAAATTCATCAGCGCACGGTTGTTGCGCGGATCTGGTGAAAAGGCGGGGTGATGTTATTTCTTCGATGCAGCCCGTAATGCGGCATTGTACGCTTTGGATGCCCAAAGATACATTTCATCACTGTCTTCTAGAACTTCTTCGGGAGCTTGATAGTAAGACATTTTAAATTCTTTTCCTTTTTTACTGTAGGTAAATGGTTCAAGCCCCTTAGCTGCGAATTCGTCCTCTGTTTCTTGATCTATTTTCAGATAAAGAACACTATCTGCAATAAGTCCGAACATCAGCCCTTTGAGAAAAATCCCATACCCTCCAAACATAGCCTTTGCGCTCACAAGACCAATGGATTGCATGAGTTCGACTACGTGTATTGTAAATTCTTTTTCTGATGCAGATGGCGACATGGGGATCTATTGAGCATTTTTCACATTATGCGTTAGCGCATATGGATTGTTATAAGATAATTGCAATGGATCCAGTGGCAAGGTTGACGGAATGAAGTTGTTGAGGTGTTGAGGTTGTTTCTGATCGGTTGTGAATCAGAGCGAATTCGCCTGACGAGGGTATTCCATTGGCCAGGTAGGGTTTTTCGAAAAATCGGGTCGCGAGGATAATCAGGATTCATTCCATATTGAAAAGCAAAATAACGACATCCTTCATGCTGTCTGAGATTGACTTTCACCATGAAAAGAAACAACTAATACACTTTTTATACCATTAGGTACTTACAGATTCTCCACCCGCAGCTCAGTTTAATTCGGTCGCAGCTGTATCTTGCCGCCGCGTGCCTCGCGCTTGGCGTGAGCGATGGCATCGGAAATATTTTCAAGAGGATAACTCGCTTCGATTTCAACGTGAATGGTGCCGTCAATGATTCGAGCGGCCAGCGTTTCGTACATACCCTTAATTTCGTCAAAACGCATTTCACGCATCAGCTTGGCGAGCCAGAAACCCACTAGTCGGATGTCGCGAAAGACAAAGTTGAACGCATTTACCTGGCAAGGCTCGCCAGACAGAAGGCCATAGTTGACCACCGTGCCGCCTTCGCCGATACAGTCGGTAAGTCGGCCAATCGTTGCCCCCCCAACCGCATCAATGCCCAGTGGAATTTGGGCGCCCCCAATTTCTTTTGCAACGCGTTGCGCCAGTTCAGGACCGTCAACAATGACCACATCCGCACCAAGTTTCTTCATCGGCTCAATCAACTCGGCGCGCCGGACGACATTGACGGTGCGAATGCCGTCTGCTTGCGCAAATCGGATCAGGTTGATACCAACGCCAGAGTTGGCGGCGTCTTGGATCACCCAGTCGCCGGTGGTTAGCGAAACATAGTTTCTAAGCATAAGATGCGCAGTAGCGGCATTGACTTTAAGCATCGCTGCCTGAGCAAGGTCGATTTCTGCCGGAAGTCGAATGAAGGATTCAGCCTTGTCGCGGATTCGCTGTACCCAGTTAGTGCGACCCAGGCTCATGACTTTATCGCCAACTTTGAGCGAGATCACCCCCGATCCAACAGCGGATACGATGCCGGTACCCTCGATGCCGAGCGGACATGGGGTTTGTGGTCTGCTAGCGTAATTTCCCTCGATCAACAGAATATCGGCGGGATTGATTGAGCAAGCAACGATGTCTACGAGAACTTCCTCTTTCCCTGGCGCACCCGGATCGGGCACGTCAATGCATCGAATAACTTTTTCTGCGCTACCAATGGCGGTGAGTTCGACTGATTTCATATTGTCCTTTCTGATTTTCTAATCGTTAGTTTCGCATAAGGTTATTTGGTGGATGGCAGCATGTGACTTCTCTCTGTGCAGCGGAAATCGATGAGAAATCCCGAATTCAACGGACTAGGATTCACCACTATGACAGCACCCTTCAGATGATAGGTAGCAAAAATGCCACTACATAACATATGGCAGAATAAGTTGAGCACAAGACATCCGTGAGAAGGCAATTACATTCGAGTGACAATACATTAACAGAGAGAGGAACACGGTTGTCCGTTCATTTATAGAATAAGG
>JAHEJP010000485.1 GCA_024638855.1 Chloroflexota bacterium | reverse complement strand
CCTGTTCGTTGAGGTTACCTGCCGGGATCGGGAGCATTTCGTCAGCTTTTTGAACGACACTTTGCAGCAGGTGCCCGGCGTCACCCGCACCGAGACCTTCATGATCCTCAAGATGTACAAATTATCTTACCGGTGGGGAGAAGCCGGACCACCCGCCATCCAAGAGCGTTACCTGAAAAATGAGGATCGCTGATGTACCTTGATCACGCTTTAATCCCCCTGGTTCACGAGAAGTCGGTAAAGATCCTCTGTGAAACGGGTTTTTGTGTGCCAGAAAAGGGGGCTTTGGCCCGACTAGAAGCGGCCGGCCTGCTGGTGGATCACGAATCCATGATGGTCCGGACGACGCCTGAGTTGATCGAGCAGGCCTTGAGCACGCTACTGCCTGGCAGCGGCCTTTATGGCCGGGGTGGGGGCGAGGCGATTGACTGGGATGGGCGTTCCTGTTTCATGGGCGCCGGCACGCCGGTGATGGTCTTCGATTTAGATAGCCGGCGACCGCGATCGGCTACGCGGCTCGACGTGCGCCAATTGGTCACTTTACAAGATGCGCTGCTCCAGGTGGATATCGCCCGGCCGACGGTGACGGCCACCGACATGGGCGAAAGCTCTGACCTGGTCGAAATCGCCGAACTGTTACGCCATACGGCCAAACCCGTAGTCCACCGGACGTTAGCGCCGGAAAGGGTGGAGGCGGCTGTGGAGATGTTGGCGGCCGTCGCCGGGGGCGAGCAAGCTTTCCGAGCCCGGCCCAATTTCGCCACCCTCTACTGCCCCATCAGCCCCGGCTATTTCACGCCTGACAATATCCAGTGCATGCTGCGCTGGGCCGAGTATGGCGTGCCGGTCACGGTGCTGAGCATGTCCATGGGTGGGGCGTCGGCGCCGGCCACATTGTTAGGCCAATTGGTGGTCATCAACACCGACATCCTGGCCTGGATCGTGGCCCTGCAACTCCTTTACCCGGGTTCGCCCGTCCTTTATGGCAGCGTCTCGGCCGTGTTGGATATGCGCACCGGCCTGTTGCCCTTGGGCGGGCCAGAACGGGGGATGATCAACAGCGGCGCGGCCATGATGGCTCGCTTTTATGGCTTGCCTTCCATGTGCGGTGGCCTTTCATCGGATGCCAAAGAGCTCGATGCCCAGGCCGGTTTTGAGAAAGCGTTAACGGCCGTGCCTCTATTATTGGAAGGGGCCAACATCATCTACGGCGTTGGCGCGACCGATGCTGGGGCGGCCATTTCCTATACCCAGATGGTGATGGACGATGAGTTCATCGGCGGCTTGCGCCGTTTCACCGAAGGCATCGGCCTTCACGATCTCGAGGAGGAGGTGGCTCTGATCAAGGCCAACACGCCCCGAGGCAATTTTCTCACCGACCAACATACCCGGCGCGCCTTCCGGGAACATTGGCAGCCGGGCATCTTCAGCCGGGACGCCTATGAGGCCTGGTTGGCCAAGGGCGAGAACGTCGAGGCGATTTGCCGGCGCAAGGCCTTACAAATCCTCGACGAGCACCAACCACCGTCGCTGCCGGCGGCCGTCGAAGCCGAATTTGAGCGAATCTTGCGCCGTTTTTTAGGAACGGAATTCCATTTTGAAGCTTGAGCGGCCGGTTACCGGCGATTATCGCGAGCGGCAGCAAACAACTTTCTGCGATTTACCAACAATATCAATCAGGAGAAAAATCATGTCTCGAATCGTTGTTTTAGGCGGCGCTGGCATCATCGGTCAGGCCATCGCCCAAGATCTGGCCGAAGATGTGGCCGAGGTGGTGATCGCCGATTTGAACCTGGTGGCGGCCGAAGAAGTGGCCCGTCAATTGGGCCGGGGTTGCGTCGCCGAAAGGGTGGATGTCACCCAACCCGGAGAGCTGGATTCGACCTTATTTGGCGCTGATGCCTGCATCAACAGCTCCCAATATTACTTCAACCTGGATGTTATGCAGGGCTGCCTGCGCAACCACGTGCCTTATATCGATCTAGGCGGGCTCTTTTTCACCACCCGTAAACAATTGTTATTGGCCGGCGACTTTGAGGCGATAGGCATCACGGCCGTCCTAGGACTGGGCAGCTGCCCTGGAGTAGCCAACGTCCAGGCCGGTCACATGGGCGCCATGCTGGACACCGTCGAGTCGGTCAAGATATTCAATGGTTCGACCCTGGATGAAGGTGAATCCTTGTCCTGGGCCTATTCCATCGAAACGATCTTGGACGAAATCAGCCTGGGGGCCATGGTCTTTCGTGACGGCCAATTCCAGGAACTGGCCCCGTTGAGCGAGGAAGAGTTTTTCCAATTTCCCGAACCCATCGGCTACGCCAAGACCCACCTGAGCTTACACTCGGAAGTGGCTACCATCCCCCTCAGTTTATCCGCTAAAGGCATCCAGGAGTGCTTCTTCAAGATCACTTTCTTCGGTTATTCGGAGGCGGTCTTACGCAAGATGCAATTCCTGGCCGAATTGGGATTCGCCGGCACCGAGCCAATCGAGGTGAAAGGGGTGAAAGTAAAACCCCGGGATGTGCTGCTCTCTCTGTTGAATCAGGCCCCGGCCGCCCATGAGAAACCGGTCAATAAAGGTTACAAGGACATCGCCACGGTGGTCAAAGGGACCCGGGACGGCAAAGAAGTCAGCCTGAGGATGGACAACTGGGCTTGGCCCCACGAACGCTGGGGGATGAGTGGCAGCAAGCTGATGGTCGCCAGCCCGCCGGCCGTCGTCGCGCGCTGGTTGGCCGACGGCCGGCTGCACAAACCGGGCGTTTGGGCGCCGGAACAGGCAGTGGACGGCGATGCCTTTTTCGCCGACCTGGCCGAACGCGGCGTGGGCACCAGCCTGACCGTGGACGAACGCCTGCATTGAGTGAATCGGGGATCTTACCATAGGCGAATTTGTGCCGGGCGAGGTGGTTAGTCGGCTCGCCCGGCATGTTAGATTTCGATCAAAATCGACGCTAAGTCATTTCGCATAGTAATTAAGGCAAATCAGGCACTGAGCCAATCTAAAACACCTCGCTTAATTCAGACCGCTCCTATACCATCATGGAACGCTGAAGCTATTTCTGATAGCCTGTTTCTGGTAGGCGGTGCGCACTATGTTCAAGGATGGGTTCATCGATTCGGACGGCGTTAAGCTCCATAATCTAGGAGATTCATGAATACAACAATTGATTACGCGCTAGAACAAGATAGACGAGACCCGCTGGCAATTTATCGCGAGCGGTTCGTCTTTCCAGAGCCAGATTTAATTTACATGGACGGCAATTCTCTGGGCCGGCTGCCGGTCAACTCGGTTGGCCTGGCGGATGATTTGGTCAAACGGCAGTGGGGAGAGCGGCTGATACGCGGCTGGGATGACGGTTGGTGGAGTAAACCACTGGAGGTCGGTGCAAAAATCGCCCAATTGATCGGCGC
>JAHEJP010000125.1 GCA_024638855.1 Chloroflexota bacterium | reverse complement strand
ATTCTTTCGGTGAGCACAACCTGACCGCCATTCGCAAACAGTTCCACCGATGAACGATCGACGAAGATGTGCCACTTGACGGCATTGTCAAGCGGCGCCAAGTCAGCGGTATGAATGTCCGGAAAGCTAGGACTAAAATCGATAAAACCAGACTGAGATCGATCGATGAATAGTGACTGGTCTGCTGTTGCATATCCAATAGTCGTGTGATTGGTTTTTCCACTACGTAAGCGAATGCCGAAGTGTTGATTGGCCGGAACTTCTGTTACTTCAAAATTAGCGATTAACTCTAATGTTTCACCCTTCACTTTTTTTAATAACTCCGCATTAACGTCGGCGATAGCCTCATCTCGCCAGTGCCAATGCTCCCCCCGTATATTCAGTAATTCGGAAACAGATTTTTGCACAAGACGTATGCCTTGAGGGGTGGAAGCTAATTTGAGTTCACGGGGAAGTGTTAGCGCCCCTCGCCAGGGAGAGGTAGGGATAACCTCGGCGTATTGCCAATTGTTCATCCAAGCAATCCAGATGCGCCGGCCGTTGGGCTCATCGCTCCACGATTGGGCGGCATAAAAGTCCGCCCCAAAATCTGCCCAAAGAATCGTATCTTTGGGATTATGGCTGGAGAAAGATTCGCCATCAAAATCGCCGATGAAATATTGAACGCCTGTGCCGCCGGCCGGCGCGCCGTCGCCTACCCCGACAGTTAACACCCACCTGGTCTCCAGGCTGCCATCCACTGACAATTCAAAGAGATCAGGCGTTTCCCAAACGCCTTCGGTCGATCCATAGCCGCTCCCGAAACGACTTCTCAATGTCCATCTCTTTAGGTCTGGTGAGGAATAGAACAGGATTGCATCGCCGGCCGCTACGAGCATGACCCAGTAACCGGCATCACCATTTTCGTGCCAAAAAACCTTAGGATCACGAAAATCACGGATGGTATCAGGAGGAGGAACAAGTGGATTGCCCTTGTACTTGGTCCAGAACCGGCCTTTATCTGTGCTATAGGCGATAGATTGAGACTGGTGATGGTCAAGGTGATGCGTAAATATCGCCACCATCGCTTCTTTGCCAAATCCAGCCGTATTGTCCCAATCGATCACCGCGCTTCCAGAATAGATATAACCGTGTTCATCGGGATATAAGGCGATGGGCAAATGGGTCCAGTTAAGTAAATCAACACTAACAGCATGTCCCCAATGCATAGGACCCCAAACATTATCTTCTGGATTATATTGATAGAAAAGATGGTATTCGCCTGCGTATGTAACCAATCCATTGGGATCATTGAGCCATTGGGCGGCGGGAGTAAAATGAAATTGAGGGCGAAAGAGTTCACCGTACGTCATAATCGTGTGGAGTACGCTGTTTGATCAAAAGCTGTTTTGATATCGAGGCCCTGAATGAATCAGTTTACGAATAAAGATAAATTGGAGTTGTGATCAACCCTTGATGCCGCTGGCGGCAATACTCTCGATATATGTGCGCTGAAGAGCCAAGAAGATAATGAGCACCGGAATTGTGATAAGTGATAAAAAGGCCATGACTTCCCCCCAGGCGATATTGAGTTGGAAGAAGTATTGCAGACCAACCATCACCGGGCGAATATCCTCTGACTGAACCACCATCAAAGGCCATAGATACTGGTTCCACATGGGAAGAATCGTAAGAATCGTCGCCGTGGCGAATACCGGACCCGAAATGGGGACAATCACTCGCCGGTAGGTCTGCCACCAACTTGCCCCATCGATCTTGGCAGCCTCAATCAGCGCATAGGGTAGCGCTCCAAAGAATTGGGCGAAGAGAAATATTGAAAAGGCATTCGCTATCCAAGGGATGATTTGTACATGATAGGTATTGATCCAACCCTGCGTGAAGCCCTCGGCGCCGATGGAAGGCAGCTTGCTAATCATCAACAATAGCGGAACGGCAACTGTCTCGAAAGGTAAGATTAACACGGCGATAATCAAGCCCAACACAAGGCCTTTGCCCTTCCAGCGAGGGATAGCGATGGCAAAGCCGGCTAAGGAGTTCACGATAAGACCTAGAACCACTGTAATCCCCGTGATCACAACTGAGTTTAAGATAAAACGGAGTACAGGTGCTCGTTCGAACGCTGCTCTGTAATTGTCCAGGGAAATATCCCCAACCGGTAGGAAGGCACGAAAGGAAGCGGAATCTCTTAAAAGCTGCTGGTCTGGTTTCAGCGATGACATCAACATGAAGACAATTGGGAAAATGAATACCAAAGCCAGTACGATCATTAATCCATATCCGACAATGGTAGTCCATCGAATTCGGCGCCTTTTTGTTTGATCTGTTACCATTAGTTTCTCTCCCTCGTCACGAAACGCTGTACAAAGGCCACAATCATCACCATGATGAAAAAGATGACAGTGATTGCCGAACCACCGGCAATATCCTGTTTCTCGTAACCTCGCTGGACCATCTGGAAAATAACCGTCGTCGTCGCGTCCAGGGGACCACCCCTAGTCATAACGTCGATCTGCGTAAATAGCGAAAAAGCAGCGATGGTTATTGTGACCAGGACGAAGATTGCAGTGGTCCGGAGACCTGGCCAGGTGACATATCTGAAAGTTTGCCAGGTATTCGCACCTTCGACGGAGGCAGCTTCGTAAAGGACGCCGGGTATGGTCTGCAAACCAGCCAACCAGATAATCATGTGAAAGCCAACACCCTGCCAGATCGACACGCCTATAATCGCTGGCAAAGCGGTTGCCGTATTGCCAAGCCAATCGATTGGCTTAAAAGCACCGAAGGTTATGAATGCTAAGATACTGTTGAGTAGACCGTTTTGTCCGTCGTATATGAATCTCCAGAGGAGCCCAACAACAACCATCGAGACGACGACTGGAACAAAGTAGATCGTGCGAAAGAGATTGACTCCGCGGATAGGCTGGTTCACCAACAGTGCCAAGAATAGCCCCAGTCCGGCTTGTACAGGGACGACGACGAGTGCAAAAAAGAATGTATTGACCAGAGACTTCATAAACACAGCGTCGCCGGAAAGTAGAATCCAACGAGTGTCTCCAAAATCCCTCGATAACCACTCCTGCAGCCCGTCGAGTTCCGGGTATTCCGGGTTGTTTCGCGTATACTCGCGTACCCGAGGATAGGTGAAGTTTCCTTCCTCGTCGAGCACTGGCTCGCCGGTGGCTTCATCGACGATGGGGTCTAGGGAAAGGGCCTTGATCGTGAGCAGTCGGGCAAAGTTGCGAGTCCCAACCCACTCTGTCGGGTTGGGCGAAATGAGCCGCTGGTTGGTGAATGCCAGATAAAAGGCCATAAGGAAGGGAACGATTAGGAATGCGAGAATCAATAGCAACGCTGGAGTGGCCATCAGCCAACCAACTAAGCTTTCCTGTCTCCGGTCTGTTAAGCGACGCTGCGGCCGTTGTTCTTTTTGTGTTGCGTTAGCCTCAGCCTTGGTAGTAGTTGTCGTCATAATACGTATCTCCCTGTGGCAGAGGGTAAAGGCTGTGGGCGGAAATTCCGCCCACAGCCGAGACAATTGCAGGAGATCCTCCTACAACTATTCAGTGATTTAGTTACCGAATCCGTAACCGTTGTTAGCCTCGATGTCGGCATCAATCTCGTCAACCGCGGCATCCAGGGCATCGATTACATCCGCCCCGTTAGCGATATCGGCCATGGCCTTCTCGAAAGTCAAAGCGGCCGATAGGTAAGCAGGCGTCGGAGGACGAATCAGAGCTTGCGCCTGGCTGAGTCCGAAGAATACCTCAAGCGGTCCACCCGGAGCATAGTTCTCGGTCATACCGGCTGCCTCAAGCGTCGTTGGCGCCAATCCAAGCACGTCGGAAAATGCTGCCGAGTACTTAGGCTGGATGGCGAACTCGACGAAGGCATTGGCCCCATCTGCATGTTCGCTGTCGGCCGAGATACCAAACTGCCATGAGCCAGCGCCGATCTTTGGGCCGTTACCAAAATCGGGTGCCGGCAAGAATAACATATCATCGCCGAAAGCATCGAGTGCGGGCACTGCCGCCCAGTTTCCGTTCCACTGCAAGGCATATTTGCCGTCAATGAAGCCGGTATCGCGGTCGGCGCCGTCCTGGGATGTACCAGGAGCCAGGCCGCGATCAAAGAGGCTTTGCCACCACTCGCCGAAGGCAATGGCTTCATCGCCATTGAGCACGCCCTCAGCCGTCAGCATGGTCGAACGGTCGATGATGTCGCCACCGTAGCTCTGCAGGAAGGGTGAGAAGGCATATGGGTACCACTCACCGGTCCAGGCCATACCGGGGTCAAAGGCGAATTCAAAGTCACCCGTCGCTTGCAGTGTCTCCAGAGCAGCGTCGAACTCTTCGCCCGTCCATGGCTCGTCAAGGGTGGGGATACGGATGCCATTTTCCTCTAGCACTGACTGGCGGGCGTATATGCCCTTGGCGGCATCCCATAGACCGACCGAGTAAATCTCGCCATCCCATTCGCCGATGGCGCCGGGCAGGAAACCGTCGAGCGCGCCAGAGGGCAAACTGAGCGGTTGCAGATAGCCGGCCCAGGCCCAGTTGGGCATCACCGGTCCGTCCATGTCGATGATGTCGGGCAGATCCCCCGCTAGAGCAGCAGCGACGATGGACTCATTATAAGTAGCTTGTGGGAAATCTTCGATCTCGACTACATACTCATCCTGTGAGGCGTTGAAGTCGTCGATGATCTGAAGTATTACCGCGCGCTCCTCATCATTGCCGGCGCCATGGTACCACAAACTTAATACCGTGCCTTCGGCCATGGGTTCCTCTTCGGCCGGAGCAACCGCCTCGCCGGTAAAACCGTAGCCGTCGTTGGCTTCGATGTCGGCATCAATTTCGTCGACTGCGGCATCGAGGGCGTCGACTACATCCGCCCCGTTAGCGATATCGGCCATGGCCTTCTCGAAAGTCAAAGCGGCCGATAGGTAAGCAGGCGTCGGAGGACGAATCAGAGCTTGCGCCTGGCTGAGTCCGAAGAATACCTCAAGCGGTCCACCCGGAGCATAGTTCTCGGTCATACCGGCTGCCTCAAGCGTCGTTGGCGCCAATCCAAGCACGTCGGAAAATGCTGCCGAGTACTTAGGCTGGATGGCGAACTCGACGAAGGCATTGGCCCCATCTGCATGTTCGCTGTCGGCCGAGATACCAAACTGCCATGAGCCAGCGCCGATCTTTGGGCCGTTACCAAAATCGGGTGCCGGCAAGAATAACATATCATCGCCGAAAGCATCGAGTGCGGGCACTGCCGCCCAGTTTCCGTTCCACTGCAAGGCATATTTGCCGTCAATGAAGCCGGTATCGCGGTCGGCGCCGTCCTGGGATGTACCAGGAGCCAGGCCGCGATCAAAGAGGCTTTGCCACCACTCGCCGAAGGCAATGGCTTCATCGCCATTGAGCACGCCCTCAGCCGTCAGCATGGTCGAACGGTCGATGATGTCGCCACCGTAGCTCTGCAGGAAGGGTGAGAAGGCATATGGGTACCACTCACCGGTCCAGGCCATACCGGGGTCAAAGGCGAATTCAAAGTCACCCGTCGCTTGCAGTGTCTCCAGAGCAGCGTCGAACTCTTCGCCCGTCCATGGCTCGTCAAGGGTGGGGATACGGATGCCATTTTCCTCTAGCACTGACTGGCGGGCGTATATGCCCTTGGCGGCATCCCATAGACCGACCGAGTAAATCTCGCCATCCCATTCGCCGATGGCGCCGGGCAGGAAACCGTCGAGCGCGCCAGAGGGCAAACTGAGCGGTTGCAGATAGCCGGCCCAGGCCCAGTTGGGCATCACCGGTCCGTCCATGTCGATGATGTCGGGCAGATCCCCCGCTAGAGCAGCAGCGACGATGGACTCATTATAAGTAGCTTGTGGGAAATCTTCGATCTCGACTACATACTCATCCTGTGAGGCGTTGAAGTCGTCGATGATCTGAAGTATTACCGCGCGCTCCTCATCATTGCCGGCGCCATGGTACCACAAACTTAATACCGTGCCTTCGGCCATGGGTTCCTCTTCGGCGGGTTCCTCCGCTGGTTCTTCAGCTGGTTCTTCGGCTGGTTCCTGTGCTGGTTCCTCGGCGGCGGGTTCATCAGTTGGCTCTGCATCTCCGCCGCAGGCCACCAGTAACAGTGACAATATGATCAGGCCAGCAATAACCATCCACCATTTACGTTGGGTTTTCATTTCTCGCTCCTTTCTAAAAACAAAATCTATGAAGCTTCTCAAAGTGAAGAGATCGTTCTCTTCTTCGGTAACCAACTTTGGCCACCCGATATTTAGATATCAACATTTTCTTAATAATCACCTCCATAAGATGCCTTCTGTAACCAGTTACATAATTGTCAAAAAAATTAAACCTACTTAGCACAAATCGGCCTAAACACACTATTAATTAGGCGAAGCTGTCGTTCCTCTCACGACTAATTGGGTAGGCAAACAAACTTCGAGTGGATCGCCAGCGGGCTCCCTTAGCTCTCTAAGCAGCATATTGGCGCCTTCCACGCCCATTTCAAAGAGATGCTGCCGGATAGTCGTCAGGTGTAAATACTCGGCATCACGAATGTCATCGTAGCCAATAACGGACAAATCTTCAGGCACCTTAATGCCTAGATCGTGGGCCGCTTTTAAGACGCCAATTGCATGGGTATCGCTGGCGGCGAAGATAGCCGTCGGTCGGTCTGGCAAAGTGAGCAATTTGACCGCTTTTTGATAAGCTTCCCGGCCGCCTAGCTCACCTTCTTGCTGATATTCAGGATTAAATTCAATGCCAGCTTCCTCAAGCGCCTGGCGATAACCGTCAAAGCGATATTGCATCGAAACAAAATTGAAAGGGTTTTCCAGGTAGTCGCTCAAGAAAGCGATCCGGCGATGGCCTAATTCGAGCAGATGATTTATAGCCAGGCGACCACCTTCAACATCGTCGACGATTACTCTGTTCATCTCTGGTTGCCAGGCATCGATAACAACGACTGGAATGTCACTTTGAAGGAATTGGTTGACTTGTTCTTCGTTTAATTGAAAGGATACGACGATGGCGCCATCGACCCGGGCCCTGCCAAATAGGTTGGCCAGGCAACTTTCAAGTCGGTTTGGCGTCTCAGCACTGAACAGAGCCAGATCATACTCGCTTTCTGTTAGTACATATTGAACACCTCTGAGGCGCTCGACGAAGGAGGGTAGCGTTAAGAAGGGCAGCGCGATGCCGATCGTCAGTGTGCGGCCGAGGGATAAGCGCCGGGCAGTGAGATTGGGAACATAATCCAGATCGGCCATGACCGCCGCGACCTTGTCCCGTGTAGCCGGCCGGACGGCCGGGCTATCGTTCAGGACCCGGGAAACGGTCGCTATGCTCACGTTGGCGGCTCTGGCAACGTCCCGAATGGTGGTAGGCGACAAAACGCTTCTCCTCCTTAAGGATTAAGCAAATCACCACAGCACATTAGAATGTAACCGGTTACATTTTAGCAGATTATGAAAAATAGATCAAGGGCTTTTTGGAAATGTGTTTTTTTAGAAAAGTGAATGTTGAATTTGCATAATAAGCGTTAGAATTACTTCTATGGCCTTTTGGGAAGGAATGTTAGCCGGATATGGTATAGCCATTCCGGTTGGCGCCATCGCCATTTTGATCATTGAGGTTAGTTTACGACGGGGCTTCAGTTACGGCTTTATGGCCGGTGCCGGCGCGGCCACAGTCGACTTGATTTATGCCCTGATCGCCGTGTTGGCCGGCGCGACTTTGGCCTCGATTCTATTACCGTATTCCTCTGCCCTGCGGTTAATCAGCGCAATCGTTTTGATTCTCTTGGGGGCCTATGGCTTCTGGCGCACCTGGTGGCGGCGAGATCATGCGGTTGAAGAATCCGATGGATTAGCCCAGACCGGTCATCTCCGCACATATGGACAGTTTTTCGGCCTTACCTTGCTGAATCCTCTCACGATCGTTTATTTTTCCGCCCTGGTCTTGAGTTGGGATCCAGAGATGCTGCGCTATGCGGCCGATCCAGTCTTATTCGTCATCGGAGCCGGGTTGGCTTCTTTATCGTGGCAGACGTTGCTGGCCGGAGCCGGAGCCTCGGCCAGGCGTTACTTATCACCTCGCTTACAACTATATGCCAGCCTGGTTGGCAACTTCATCGTCTTAGGATTAGGTCTACGAATCTTATTACAGCTAGCAGTATGAAAGCCGTTTGAGGCTAGAACAGGGGCGACTTAAGGGTTTTGTTTAGGTCAATGTTGAATCGAACATTCGCTATAAGTCTCATCCCATTTGGAGTATAATGAAATCAGGCAACAGCCTGTCCTCAGGAATTTGATGAGAGAGACATGGCTCGAGCTAGGGAGTTGTAATTTAGATCTAGGAAACTTTGTATTTTTGGAGAGTATCAGATGTCTGGACATTCTAAGTGGTCCACCATTAAACACAAAAAAGCGGCCACGGACGCCAAGCGCGGCAAGATCTTCACCCGTCTGACCAAGGAGTTGACGGTTGCGGCGCGAGAAGGCGGCGGTGATGTGGAGATGAACGTCCGTTTGAGATTAGCGATTGAAAAAGCCAAAACAGCTAATATGCCCAAAGACAATATTGATCGGGCGATAAAGCGGGGTACGGGCGAGTTAGACGGAGGCGAACTCGAAGAAATTCTCTACGAAGGTTACGCGCCCCATGGCATTGGTGTCCTCATAGAAGTGGTCACCGACAATCGTAATCGTGCCGTGGCCGAAGTGCGGCATGTTTTCAATAAACAAGGTGGAAATCTTGCCGAACTGGGGGCGGTTGGCTGGCAATTTACTCGTAAAGGCTACATCAATATTTCAGATGATTTTGACCAGGATGAGGTGTTTTTGATAGCGGCCGACGCCGGGGCCGATGACGTCGATTTCGAAGATGGCGTGGCCGAGATCTATACTGAATTAGAAGTATTGCAGGATGTGCGAAGCGCCTTGCTCGATGCCGGTTTTGAGTTAGGCGAAGTCAGCACGTTGTACGATCCCAACATCCCTATTCAGTTGGATACGGCCGATGCCCTCCAAGTCATGAAGCTGGTTGAAGCTTTGGAAGATTTAGACGATGTCCAAAATGTCTATTCAGCCTTAGATATCAGCGACGAAGCTATCGCTGCTATTGAAGCGGCTTGAGTTCTGCGAATGCGTATCTTGGGACTGGACCCGGGCACGGCTACAGTGGGTTATGGCATCGTCGAGGAATTGGATGGCCAGGTTAGCGTTGTTGATTACGGCGTCATCCGTACTGAGCCCAAAGATGGAGATTCGGCACATCGGCTACAGATCATTTACGAACAACTCAATGAATTGTTGAACCAATTTGAGCCGGATGCGGCAGCCGTCGAGGAGTTGTTTTTCGGCCGCAATATCACCACGGCTATTAGCGTAGGCCAGGCCCGTGGTGTCTTGCTACTAGCCCTGGCAAATGCCGGAATTCCAGTCGCCGAATATTCACCGCCGAAGATCAAAGAAGCTGTCTCCGGTTATGGCAACGCCAGCAAACAACAAGTTCAATATATGGTCCAAAACCTGCTGAATCTAGAGGAAGTTCCCAAGCCCGATGACGCGGCCGATGGCTTGGCGGTCGCTCTTACACACTTCCAGTACCGGCGATATGAAATGCTCTATGACAGTGACTAGGCTAAAGATATCTTTTTTCTCGAAACGATGATAGCGTCAGTCAGCGGCATCATACACAAAATAGGCAAGGACCACGTCATACTTGGAGTAGGCGGTGTTGGCCTGCGGGTATACGTGCCACGAACGGTGTTAGAGAAGGCTGTCAGCACCGGCCGTAGCCTTAATTTGTTTACCCATCTTGTAGTCAGAGAAACCGAATTAACCCTGTATGGCTTTGACAGTGAAGAGGACCTGAATCTCTTTGAAGTTTTGTTAGATGTGAATGGCGTCGGGCCCAAGGTTGGCTTAGCCATTCTCTCTACCCTCAGTCCCGACGTCTTAAAGGGAGCTATCGCCCGCGAAGAAACGGCCGTTTTGCAACGTGTCCCCGGTATCGGCAAAAAAACATCGGAACGGATCATGTTTCACTTACGCGACAAGTTGGACCTGACCGCGGAGGCTGGGGCCATGCCTTTTGTCAGCGATGTGGATGCCGATGTCATCGACGTCCTCACCAGCCTCGGTTTCAGCATTGTGGAGTCACAAATGGCGTTGCAAAATATTCCCAGGGATGTGACCGGTGTTGAAGCGCGCGTCCAACTCGCCTTGCAATACCTTGACCGGGCTTAGTCATCTCTCTGGTTCGTCAACATTCCTGAATCTGTGACAAACAAATTGTTTTTGCTGGCGATGATTTGCCTTCAAGCAAGCCAAATTGGTGTATCCGTCGGATTAAATCACTCCCGGGCGTCACAAAATGCCACATGGCGGTGTTTAGAAGGGTGTATTAGCCATGTCGGATGATGCATCGGAAGGCAAATTGGTGACTACCTTATCTGACACAATTCTATTGGAGCGCTTGCGTCAAGGCGATGAAGCCTCGTTTGAGGTCCTTTTCTACCGGCATTATGATCGGGTCTATGGCTTGCTTTTTCGCCTGCTCGGTAACCGGGTTGAGGCGGAAGATGTGGCCCAGGAATTATTCCTGAAACTATACAAGAAACCTTTGAGCGGTAGAAATGAGCATAACGTCAGCGCCTGGCTATATAAAGCGGCAACCAACATGGCTTACAATCACATTCGCGGCCGCAATCGCCGTTGGCAGAGGAACCGGATTCTCTTGTCAGAGGCAGCCGACGACCTTTCTGACCCGGCTGAGGCAGCGATTCAGAACGAGATAGAAGCCACAGTGAGGGCTGCCCTGCTCCAGCTTCCGGAACGGCAAAGCCGGCTATTGTTATTGCGCCAGATGGGATTGAGTTATGCCGAATTAGCCGAGGTCAACGATATCGCGCCAGCCTCGGTTGGCAAGATGCTTAGCCGCGCCGCCGATAAATTCCGAGAAGTTTATCAGAAGGAGCAAGAGGGTGACCGCTAAAAGATTTCGATCGGTAATAGATTTCGGTCGCTAAAAGATATCGGCCGGTAAGCCAGCCGGATATTAATGTCCCTTCAAAGGAAGAGAGATAATGTCTCAAAAAGATGAAAATATCGGAGATGTTTTAGACACCTTATCGACGCTATCGCCGTCCGCGTCCGATACTCCCCAACCCGCATCCCAAGCGCTGGCCAAACTCAGGCAAGAGATGGATTTGTTGTCGGAACGGCCAAGTTTCTGGAGGTTTATGATGATATCTAAACGAAAATATGTTTTTGCACCTATCATACTGGTATTGTTGCTGCTCGTTGCTTTCACCTTCCCCGGCGTGCGCGCCGCCGCAAGTGATTTCCTGGGTTTGTTCCGGGTTCAGAAGTTCGCTGCTATCTCGATTTCACCCGAGCAGTTGGCCATATTGGAAGAAGTGGCCGAATCAGGGCTTTACCCAGGTGAAATTGAAATGATCGACGAGCCAACGGAACCCGAATTCGTAAACTCCCTGGCCGAAGCAGAAGCCTTGGCGGGCTGGGTCGCTCGCAGTCCAGGCCAGCTTGGCGAAGCTGACAGTGTTTATTATGCAGGCGGCGCCCAGGGACGTCTGACGGTCGACGTGGCCAATGCGCGCGCGCTGATGTCCGCGGCCGGGGCCGATCCGGCCTTGATCCCCGATAGCCTCGAGGGAGCCACAGTCGATGTGACCGTTTATCCAAGCATTAGCCAAAATTGGAACGATGGTATCGCCCTCATGCAATCGCCCAGCCCACTCATAGAGTATCCCGAGGATGTGGATGCCGCGGCTTTAGGCGAGGTGTTTTTACAAGTATTGGGAATGGAAGAAGGGCAAGCCGAGCGTCTCGCCCAGAGTATCGACTGGACCAGTACAGTTCTATTGCCAATACCCGATAATATGGCCACCTTCAATGAGGTCAGGGTTGATGGCGAATCCGGCCTGGCGCTGACCAGCATCGACGGCCGGAACGCGGGTCTGTTATGGCAGCGCGACGGCACTGTCTATGTCCTCACCGGCGCGGATGTTGAAAGCTTGGTTACGGCCGCCAATTCCATGCGGTAAGTGGAGAAAAGTTCCTGATTCTCACATGATTAATATGATGGAACTTTTCTCTGAAAGAAAGCCGAGAGATCATAACCTCTGTTCGAGTCGACAACCTCGGCTTTCTTCCAAAGTAGCCGAAGGATCGTTTTTTTAATCAATACCTGCGGCTTACTTATGGCCCAATTGACGTTAAATACTTGAAACGGTAGGATTATTACTTCGTTGAAGTAATAATCCTACTGTTCTTTTATATCTTCGACTAATCCCGTAAACTTTCAGCAAACGATGAATGAATTAGCTATCGACGCACGAGGGCTGCGCAAGGAATTCGGTGAAAAGGTCGCCGTAGCCGATTTCACCCTGCAGGTACCGCGGGGTGAAGTATTTGGCTTCTTGGGACCGAATGGGGCGGGCAAGACGACCTCTGTCAAAATGATGCTGGGCCTCATCCGGCCGACGGTCGGAACGGCCGACTTATTGGATCAGCCCCTAGGCGACCGAGAAACGCGAAAACGCATCGGTTTTTTGCCCGAACATTTCCGTTTTCACGAATGGCTGCAGGCGGCTGAATTCCTAGACTTACACGGCCGTCTTTATGGCATGAGCCAGGCCCGTCGCCAGAAAATTATTCCCGATTTGCTGGAATTAGTCGGTCTGCAGAAAAGGGCCAAAACCAAGCTGTCAGCTTTTTCGAAAGGTATGTTGCAGCGGATTGGTCTGGCCCAGGCGCTGTTGAATGATCCTGACCTCATCTTCT
>JAHEJP010000003.1 GCA_024638855.1 Chloroflexota bacterium | reverse complement strand
CAGGCTACACCTTTGACGATCTCACCGGACTTTACCTTAACCAGCTTAAAGAAAAGATCAATCAGAGTGAGATTGATGCGCTTTTTGTCGGCGATCATATCGATGGCCAGCGGCACTTCATTATGGGAAAAAAGCATTATTCTCTTTGGGATTCGTACGTCTACGCAGATTTTGTGACCTACCCCAGCCTTTGGGAAGGTTGGGGCAACCAGCTATTAGAAGCGATTCGCGCCCGCTTGCCATTCATGCTGTTTGAATACCCAGTCTACCGGGCTGACATAAAAAGCACAGGACTGCGCACTGTATCGCTCGGTTCGAAACTGTATGGTCGCGACAACCAGGGCCTGGCACAAATTGAACATGACATCATCGATCGAACGGCTGACGAAGCGGTCGAGTTGCTGACAAACAGTGAATTGCGTCAAAAGACAGTTGACCACAACTACAAGATCGGCCAGAAACATTTCTCCCTAAATGCACTCCGGGGGCACCTGGAGCCGCTTTTGGATGTATTGAAGACCTAACAGCCCGGTACAATCAATGAAGACCAATCGTCAAGACCGGCTCTTGCAAGACCTGCGGTTCTTATATGGTGAAGAAGAAGGTCGGTTGGCATTTGAGAAGCTGTGTCGATTGCTTGACGACTTTCAAGATGAAAATCCTGCTATAGCGCCATTAGCCTCTTCCGGCCGCTTCGACGAAACAGACAGCGTTTTGATCACCTACGGTGACATGGTCCAAACGAGGGGTGAGGCTCCCTTATCGACCTTGGCAGAATTCCTGAAGCTTCAAATATCCGATGTAATTAGCACCATTCACATCCTGCCCTTCTTCCCTTATTCTTCAGATGATGGTTTTTCGATCATTGATTACCGTCAGGTCGACCCAAACCTGGGTAGTTGGGATGATATCAGTCTAATCAGTAAACAATTCAAATTGATGTTTGATGCTGTGATCAACCATATATCGGCCGAGAGCGACTGGTTTAAAGGCTTTTTAGCTAATGAGGATCCTTACCGGAATTTCTTCACAGTTGTGGAACCGACTACGGACTTGTCCAGCGTCTTCCGGCCCCGCACTACTCCCTTGCTAACACCCGTACTTCAAGCCGCTGGCAATGGACGATCGCTTGAGAGGTCAGTCTGGACGACTTTCAGCGCCGATCAAATCGATCTCAATTTTGCCAATCCCGATTTGCTCTTAAGTGTCTTAGAAATCTTATTATTTTATGTAGCAAAAGGCGCACAATTTATACGCCTAGATGCCATTGCCTTCATTTGGAAAGAAATTGGCACCTCGTGCATTCACCTTCCCCAAACGCATCGTATCATCCAGTTAATGCGCAAGGTACTGGACCTATTAGCTCCCAACGTTGCCCTTATCACCGAAACCAATGTTCCCCATCAAGACAATATCTCTTACTTTGGCGACGGCACAAACGAAGCCCAAATGATATATAACTTTTCTCTGCCTCCCCTTACCTTACATACTTTCCAAAGTGGCAATACGGAACACCTGTCAAGGTGGGCGGAGTCATTGAGCTTACCCGGGAATCAAACCACCTATTTTAATTTCCTCGCTTCTCATGATGGGATTGGCCTAACGCCCGTTCGTGGAATTTTGAGTGAAGGTGAGATCGACCACATGGTCGATGACGTGGAAGCCTTGGGTGGTCTTGTTTCATATAGAGTGCAAGCCGATGGCTCGAGAACTCCTTACGAACTAAATATCAACTATCTTGATGCTCTAGCCAGGCCAGGCATAAGCGGCGAGAATCCATCCTTTGTCGCTAAAAGATTCCTTGCTTCCCAGGCCATCATGTTGGCTTTGCGCGGCGTACCCGGTATTTACTTTCATAGTCTCTTCGGATCCCGCGGCTGGCTCGAGGGCGTCACGGTGACGGGCAGAGCCCGAACTGTCAACCGAGAAAAGTTAGACCTGGTTGAATTGGAAAGCGCCTTATCCGAACCGGACCATTTACGACACCAAGTTTTTACGGGTTGTCGCCGGCTTCTGACAGCCAGAAGATCCAGCCCTGCCTTTCACCCAAACGGCGAACAAATCGTTCTATTTTGCCACAAGGCGATATTCGCCCTCGGCCGGATCTCCCCTGACGAGCAGGTCCGCGTTATTTGTTTACATAATGTTACGTTCCAAGAACATCAAATAACCATTGACCTGAACTCAATACCCGGAGCAACCGGAAGTGACTGGGTCGATCTCCTCAACAAGCGCAACTTTTTCGCCTCCAACGGCCAATTACCATTGAAGCTGGAGCCCTTCGAAGTTCTTTGGTTGCAAAACGGCTGACTGGTTTTGACCATCAGTGACGGCTTTTAAAGACGGCCATTAATGGCACAGAAACCCATCCGGGTTTAGGCAAAGCCGGCATTCGTTCATCGTTTCACAATCTGCTATGGAACTGTTCGTCGCAGGCTAGTATAATTGTCGAATTTGTTTCGGCGTGAGATGGTTCTACCACAAACGCTAAACGCAGGCCTTTGGTCCGCGAAAACTTTTATAGGAGGTATTCCAGCTTATGAGCATCAGCAAGCTCGCCAGCTCAATTGAAGAGTCGCCTACCCTGAAACTCAACGAGGCGGCTCGTCTTCTGCGAGTGAAGGGTGAGCCGGTCGTTCATCTTGGTGGCGGAGAACCAAAGAATAAGGCGCCGATCACGGCCGTTCTTGGTTCGGCCGCTAAATTGAAGGCCGGCGATATCAAATACGCCCCCACCGATGGGCTTCCATCACTCAAGAAAGCCATCATCCGCTACACGGAGGAAAATTACGGACGATTGGTCGCACCTGAAAACGTCATTGTTTCGACAGGGGCAAAGCAGTCGATTTACAATATCTTGTTCTCGATCCTCAACCCCCAAGACGAGGTTATCTTGATGGCCCCTTACTGGGTAAGCTATCCCGAGATGGTCAAGATGGTCTATGGGATCCCGGTGATCGTCACCCCTGAAGATGGCACCTTCCAGCCGCGAATGGCAGAAATCGAAGAGGCCACCAGCTCCTATACCAAAGCGATCATCCTCAACAGTCCAAACAATCCATCGGGCATGATGTATTCCGATGCGTTTGTGGCCGACATCGTCGAATATTGTGAGCGAAAAGATATCTACCTGATCTTGGACGATATTTATCATCGACTGGTATTTGATGGAAGGCAGTCGCCCTCGGCCTACAATTACACTGACAAAGACGTGGAAAACACGCGTATCATCGTCGTGAATGGGGTTTCCAAATTATATGGCATGACGGGTTTCCGCATTGGTTGGGCTATCGGCAACCGCCGGCTGGTGGAAGTGATGGCTAATGTACAAAGCCAGATCACCTCTTGCCCATCCGTGGTATCCCAGGCAGCGGCCGAAGGAGCCCTGACAGGTATGCAGAGTTTGGTGGAGAATTTACGCCTAACCATCCAAAACAATCGAGATATCATGATGCAGGAGTTGCAAGCCTTCACCGACATCAAGGTATCCAAGCCAAACGGCACCTTCTACTGTCTACCAGATTTTCGGGCATATGGGAAAAACTCAGTTAGCCTGGCGACCTTTTTGTTGGAGAAAGCGTTGGTCGTAACTGTGCCAGGATCAGCCTTTGGTATGGAAGGTCATTTACGCCTCAGTTATGCGGGCTCAGTTAAAGATATCAAAGTAGGCGTCGAGCGTTTGAAATGGGCTCTCGACCCCAATGCACCGAATGAAATCTACATTGGCGATCGCAAGTTAATTAGGGACTGGCTATGAGCAACAACTTATTGAACATCAAATCTCCGGCAGAAAACCAGGCCTCGGCGCTTAGCAGTGAGTACGGGTTGAAGAACCACGGGCTCACGAACTTACGCAAGGTCTACTGGAACCTGCCGACAGAATCTCTTTACGAAGAAATCGTGTTTCGCGCGGAAGGCCACATATCAAAAATGGGGCCTATTATCGTCGATAGCGGCAAACACACTGCCCGAGCTGCTCAAGACAAGTTCGTCGTCCGCCATCCGGATTCTGAAGACCGAATTTGGTGGGGCGATTATAACCGGCCGATCAGTCCGGGTCAGTTCAACGAAGTCTACAATCGTATGCAAGGTTTTTTGCAAGGACGAGATGTCTTTGTGCAGGATTGTTATGCAGGTGCCGATCCGGATTACCGTTTACCGGTGCGGATTGTCACAGAATTCGCCTGGCACAGTCACTTCGCCAGAAATATGTTTTTATCGCTTAAAAACCGCGAAGAGTACCGGCTCCATGTACCCGAATTCACGGTTTTATGCGCGCCATCTTTCAATGCTTTTGAATCGATCGATGGGACGAGATCCGGCACCTTTATCCTGCTGAATCTTGAACAGCAACTGGCCCTCATCGGCGGCACAGCCTATGGCGGCGAGATAAAGAAGTCGATTTTCACCGTCATGAACTACCTCTTACCCTTGGAAGGCGTCATGACCATGCATTGTTCGGCCAATCAAGGTGATGAAGGTGATGTGGGTTTGTTTTTTGGCCTTTCGGGCACCGGTAAAACCACCCTCTCGGCCGATCCGGGTCGGGGCTTGATTGGCGATGACGAACATGGTTGGAGCGACGACGGCGTCTTCAACTTCGAAGGCGGTTGCTATGCTAAGGTCATTCAGCTATCGTCTTCGGCCGAGCCAGAAATCTACTCTTGTACCCGCAGTTTCGGCACCATTCTCGAAAATGTAATCTACGATCCCGTCACGCGACTCATCGACCTCGACGACGATGCAATCACCGAAAACACTCGAGCCTCCTATCCCTTGGAATTCATCGGCAATGCGGTTCCAGAAAAAAAGGGCGGTCACCCTAAAAACATCATTTTGTTGACCTGTGACGCTCAAGGGGTAATGCCTCCTATAGCTAGGTTGACGCCTGACCAGGCTGTATATCACTTCATCTCGGGATACACGTCGAAAGTGGGTGGTACTGAAGTGGGCTTGGGCGAAGAGCCGGAAATAACGTTCAGCGCCTGTTTCGGTGCGCCGTTCATGGTCCACCGCCCCATGTTTTACGCCGACTTACTTCGGCGCAAAGTTGAACGATTTGGCGTCACTTGTTGGATTCTCAACACCGGCTGGGTCGGCGGATCTTATGGCATTGGCAAACGCATAAGCATTCAGCATACCCGCCGGCTATTAAATGCCGCTCTCAGCGGAGAGCTGAATGACGTTGATTACTACACCGACTCGGTCTTTGGTTTCCAAGTGCCTAAGAGCTGTCCAGATGTGCCGGAAAGCGTTCTCTATCCGTCCGAATCTTGGCCCAGTAAGGACGAATACGATAGTAAGTATCGCCAGTTAGCCTCTCGCTTCATTGACAACTTCAAAAAATTTGCCGAAGATTGCCCGGTCGAAATCAGAGATGCGGGTCCGGTGATCTAAGCGATTCTCATTTCGATATCCCTTGGTTAGCAGATCATCAGCGGGTATGGGAAGATCGACCCATACCCGCTTTTTATTTTTAATAAGTAAGCCCGGTCAAGCGTCAAGATTTACATCACCCCCGTCAAGTCTTTGAGAAGTCAGCCTCTCTCTAACTACCTCAAAGAACGAGTCTTCATCACACTGTTTCACTAAAACCTCATCCGGGAACGAACCTGCCCAACTAAGAGAATTAGCCTCGAGAAATTAGTCATGTTTTGAGGTTAATATCCTGGTTTGCAGGCAAGCTTTTCACCTTTGCTATTAGCCAGTACCCACGTACGGATTACCAAAGTCCGTGGGAATTCTTCGCTATGGAATTCGACTTTGCGATCGATCAAACTAAACAACAAAGTTCCAGTTTCGTTCGCCTAATTGTGGCCAGAACCATTTATTTTTAAACTCGGCAGCGGTCCAAAACATTCATTTATAAGACAGTCCGAAGGAAGCAATTATTATGCCTAATAAACTATCGGGAAAAGGGACTGTCGCCACCTTGCTCCTGATGATTCTCCTGGTGCTATCTGCTTCGGCAGGCACCGCCCAAGAAAGTGGCCATCTGGTTGCCACCCCAAAAACAACTTCGTTGGCAGATGCTTCGTTGATCCATGCCAAGGAAATCGATGCCTCAACGCCAGTGGACCCGGGAGCCTTCTATGCAAACCAAGGTATTCCAGCAGCGCAATTTGAGGATGTCAGCGTCATCGTTACGTATGAAGAAGGCGTGAATTCGTCGCTCTTAGAAGCCTCGACCAGCGGCCATGTAATCCACAACTTCCAATTATTCAATGGCGCTTCATTGGTAGTTGATGGCGAAAAAGTTGAGTCCCTGGCCTCTCTAAAAGGCGTAACCGGCGTTTACCTCGACCGGCTCATGCAACCTGATACCGATTCAAGCCCAGGATTTGTCGGCGCGCCAGTTTTTTGGAATGAATTGGGGGGCCCTGAACTCGCCGGTTCCGGTGTCACCGTCGGCATTATTGACACAGGCATTTGGCCAGAGCATCCTTCATATGCCGATCCCGATCCTCATGGCGATCCTTACCCGGTTCCGCCCGTTATGCCTGGGGCTAATGGATTTGCAGCTACGCCGCGCAGTACCTGTGACTTTGGAAACACCAACTGGAATATCAACGATGCACCCTTTGAATGTAACAACAAGTTAATCGGCGCCTATGATTTCACCGATACCTACAAGTCGCTCCTGGGATTGAAGGTTAGCGAATATTCATCAGCCAGGGATGCCAATGGGCACGGGACGCATACCTCCAGTACCGCTACCGGCAATGGGGCCGTATCGGCCAATGTATTTGGAGTGCCTCATGGCACGGTCACCGGTATCGCCCCACGTGCGCATGTCATTATGTACAAAGTATGTAATGATGCCGGTTGTTATCAAAGTGACTCTTTAGCCGCTATCGAGCAGGCCATCCTCGACGAAGTAGATATCCTAAATTTCTCCATCAGTGGCGGAGCAGATCCATTTCAAGATATCGTAGAACAGGCTTTCAGCGTGGCTTACGAGAATGGTGTATTCGTGGCTGCATCGGCCGGCAATTCCGGTGGGGCTCTGAATACTGTCGCTCATCGAGGGCCCTGGACAACAACGGTTGCCGCCAGCACTTCGAATCGCCAATTCATGAGTACGGTCACGCTGGCCGGTGACGAGGAGAGTTTAACCTTAGAAGGTTCAACATTGACCAACGGTTTGCCCTCTCCGGTCCGGGTGGTCTTACCTCCAGCCGGACAGGAATCATGTTCAAGCGCCTTCCCCGTCGACACCTTCAACGGTGAAATCGTCATTTGTCGCCGCGGAGGATCGACCCGCGTGGCCAAGAGCTATCATGTTGCCGTTGGCGGCGCCGGTGGTATGCTGCTTTACAATCCCAGCGAACAGGATTTAGCAGCCGACAATCACTTCCTGCCCAGTGTGCACCTGGATTATGCGGCCGGCCAAAGTCTCCTGGAGTTAATGGCCAACCATGAGGTCGTATCCGCCACTATCAGCGCCAGTTCCGCTACGGTTACACAAGGGGATGTGATGGCTTCCTTCAGCTCAAAAGGTGGGCCAGGGCAGAAGCTGGGCATCAGCAAACCAGATATCACCGCTCCTGGCGTTCAAATTTTCGCCGGCCATACGCCAACCCCGGCGTCGATCAGCGGCGGGGCGACCGGGCAGCTATTCCGGACGATGCAGGGAACTTCCATGTCTAGCCCTATCGTCGCTGGCAGCGCAGCCTTGGTGAAGGCGCTCCATCCCGATTGGACACCAGGGCAGATAAAATCAGCTTTGATGATGACGGCCAATGGAAACCTTGTGAAACAAGACGGCCATACGCCGGCCGGGCCGTTCAACGCTGGTTCCGGCCGGGTTGATCTAAACCGGTTAACCAATCCTGGACTAACGATCTCTGACAGCGTTGAAAGCTTCAACTCTCTAAAGGACGAGCTCTGGAATACCAACTACCCAAGTCTCTACGTGCCCGATATGCCTGGCCAAATTACGGTAAAGCGAACTATCCATAGTGAATTACTCCAATCGACCACCTGGCAAACGGTCGTCGATAGCCCAGCGGACCTAACCGTTCATGCTCCCGAATCAATCACTATTGCGGCCGGAGCTGATCGCACGTTTGACATTACGGTCGATGCCCGTCACGTACCTATTGGCGAGTATCGTTCGGCAACACTTTTCCTGACAAACGATGAAATTTCGCTTCGATTTCCCATCACCATCGTACGTGCAGAACCCGCGCTAACTTTGGACAAGGAGTGCACGCCGACGACGCTCGACATTGGTAACGAGACCCATTGTAATATCACAATCAGCAACAACTCATACCAGGACTCTGCATTCATCCTGGCCGAAGATCTACCGAGCCAGCTGACGCTTGTTGAGGGGGGCTTGGAAGGCGCGATCGTAGAATCGAATCACGCCTTTACCATAGCAGGCCAACTTTCGGGCGCGAATGATCCGTCGGTCAAACTCGAACCGCTAACTTTATTCGGCTTCCAATCGATGGCTGAATTAGGCTTTTCTCCGGCTGGATGCCCGTCAAATTGTGACGACGGGGCTTTTCTCGTCTCAGGTCTTGATATCACCTATATGGGCGAGCATTATACTGAAGGTCTCTGGTCGGTAAACGGCACCTTTGAGATGGGAACCACCAGCGGCGTGTCGGCTTCGTTCTTCAACCAAAACCTGCCTGATCCGGCCGCGCCCAATAATATATTGGCTCCCTGGTGGGCTGATCTTAACCTGGGTGGCGGCGGTAATTGGTACATCGGCGCTGTCACCGATGGCGAACGTTCATGGGATGTTCTCGAGTGGGAAAATGTGCCCCGTTTTGGTGATCCAGCTTCTACCTTCACCTTTCAGATATGGTTGGAACGGGGAACGGACCATATTACCTTTGCTTATGGTCCCTTTTGCGGCGATACATCCAAGGGAACGACAGGGGCTGAAAACGGGAACGGTTCTAACGGCGAGAGTCTCTACGTCGATGGTGTCGGAACCTTGCCATGGGGCGGCCCAGATATCGGTGTATCGTTCATCCCAAGTAGAATCGGTGAAAGCCGCACCATAACCTATTCGGCGATTGGTGATGGACCGGCCGGACCCTGGACAAGTTGCACTGAATTGACAGGCGATTTATTTCAAGGTGCCAACGTGACTTGTACCTATGGCGAATTATTGCCGTCTAATGTTCAATACACCTACCTCATCCCGCTGGTCACTTTTTCCAAGAACAATACTGAAGAATGAACAGCTGTCTGCGTAATGGTCTCTAGCCAGATCATAGGGCTTGCCTTCTCCAGCTGATTAGGAGGAGGCAGGCCCAGGGGCATGGGTCGGCGTAGAGCTATCAGTCTGGTCTAATCTCAAGAAGAATTCGATCGCAGTTCAGATCCCATCAGACAATTAACCCCAGCTGTTCAACTTGAAAGATGGAAACCTCTCCGGCCGTTGAATCTGGAAAACGCGAGCCATTAACGGTAAATCTTCCAATGTTTAAAACTGAATAGGTCCTTACACTTGCACCAAAAAATGACTTACCGAGTGCCTTGTACAATTAAAGACAATCCGGTATCTTTTGACGCGGTTTCTTGCCTGCAATGGTTGACACATTAATAAGAACATCTTGACAGCCGTTGCACCCCGAAGTGTCATGCCTTGCCCACTTCAAATATAAACCATGACAATCCTGTCAATAAAAGGACAAAAGGAAATGCCAACTATCGAACGATTCAAAGTTCACCGTCAACTAATCAACCGAACATCTGACTTCGAAAATCCTAGTACACCTGAAGTTTATCCACCCGATCTAGAATTAGAACCGATCCATATGGATATCGATTTGTTCCTTGACTTAATCAATAAATCAGCCAGTGGAACGGTGACAACAACTGTGAAGGCTCGTAGCGACGGCCCGACGGAAATTCGCTTAAATGCCGTCGATTTTGTTGACCTTGAGGTCAGCGATCCCCAGGGCCATCCGTTGGTCTGGAGCTACGATGGTCAAGAGATTGCCATCAACTGGTTCGAATCCTTCAAAAGTAGCGAAGAACGACTAATTGCTGTGACTTACAAAGTGGTCGAACCCGTTGACGGTCTATATTTCTCCTCGCCAAATGAGGCTTACCCAGACCAAGCCTGGTACGCGGCCACCGATCATGAGACCGAGCGGGCGCGTCACTGGCTACCTGCCATCGACTTACCAAATGTCAGGACAACATTGGATTTCCATCTTCGTGCAGAAGAGCGATTTACCATCCTGGCTAACGGTTACCTGGTGAATGAGGAATCACATGACGATAGCACAAAAACCGCCCACTGGCGCTTGGATCAACTATGTCCAAGTTACCTGGTCTGCTTCGCTATTGGCGATTTCGTTCGCGCCGACGACGGGCTATACGAATCAGAAAATCAAAAGATCGAACTGGCCTATTTCAGTTCGCCTGAACACACCGTCGATGATTTACGCCGTTCATTCGGGAAGACCAGATCCATGATGAACTGGATGACCAAAAAACTGGATATGCCCTTCCCCTACCCCAAATATTACCAGTTTGCTCTGCCTATTATGGGTGGGGCAATGGAGAACATCTCTCTGGTAAGTTGGGGTGATTATTTCGTGCTCGATGAGGATTTGGACCAGGAGATAGGCTGGATAGTCGACGTCATCAATTTGCACGAGATGGCTCACAGCTACTTTGGCGACGCCGTCGTCATCCGTGATTTCGCTCATGCCTGGTTGAAGGAGTCATGGGCTACATACATGGAACAGTGTTGGTCTGAAGAGGAAAGGAGCGAGGATGAAGCCCAATTCATCTATCTTGATAATGCAACTTTGTACTTCCAGGAAGCTGACGAGCGCTACAGGCGACCAATTGTCACCCGCCGTTTCAAATCGTCCTGGCAGATGTACGATCGTCATTTGTATCCCGGCGGCGCTTGCAGGCTGCACACTCTGCGCCGCGAATTAGGCGACGAACTTTTCTGGTCGGCCGTTCGCGATTATCTGAAGCGACATAACGGCCAAGTTGTCGAAACCGACGATTTTCGCTATGTATTGGAGGAACATTCCGGGCGTTCACTAGGTAAGTTTTTCGATCAATGGTTTCGGTCACCAGGTTATCCCGACCTGAAGGTTTCCTTTGAATACGACGCTAAGCTAAAACAAGGTGTCTTCGAAATTGAACAAACACAGGTCGATATGGAGAAAGGAATTCCGGCCTTTGTTTTTTCTACCGACCTGGGTTGGACCATCGAAGGCAAGGAACACCGGCTACCGGTTAAGATTAAGGACACCAAACATACTTTTGTCATTTCCATGTCGGTAGAACCGGATCAAGTACGTTTCGATCCTGGGTATAAGGTTCTGCACAAGCTCACTTTTAACCCTGGCGATCCGATGTTACGCAGACAGCTGACCGAAGCGGACGATATTATCGGCCGCATTCTTGCGGCCCGTGAATTGGTTAAGACCGGCAAACGAACCAATATTGAGGCGATCATAGCTGCCTATCCCATCGAGCCATTTTGGGGGGTACGGGAGGAATTCGTTAAAGCCCTGGCGAAAGCTAATAGCGATGTCTCCCTGAAGGGCCTTGTGGAAATAATCCAGACTGAACAAGACCCTTTAGTCTTACCGGCGATATTCCGAGCAGCCGGCAAATATCGGGACATTCGTATTCGAGATGCTATTGGCGAAAGGTTGGCAGGCGAACTTAAACCAACAGCCCAGCGAGAAGCATTCGCCGCGATGGGCGCCCAACGCAATAATGCTCAATGGCAAGTACTGCTTGAAGGTAGCCGGCAAACTGGCTTCAATGGCTTGGCCCAATCCGGGGCATTTGAAGGCATAGCCGCCTCCCGGCGCGATGAGGCGACAGATTACCTGATTGAAGAAGTAGTTTACGGCAAACACTCAAACCGAGTCCGCCCGACGATAACAACTGCTCTAGCCGACATTGGACAAGGTTTAGATAAGTTGAAACGAGAGCAGGTCGTTGAGATCTTGACCGATTTACTACGCGATCCCTGGGAGAACGTTCGCTGGCGCGCGGCGACCGGCCTCAAAGATATGCCGGCACCCGAAGCCATCCCGTCGTTAGAAGCATATAAAAGTAGCCTTTCAAAACAGATGCAAGTCTACACGGAAAAGATGATCCAATCTTTACGAGGCGAAGATAAAAGTGATGGATCTGCTTTAAAGAAACAGATGGAAGAGTTGAATGATAAAGTTCGCAAATTAGAGGACCAACTTCAGCGAATCGAGGCCCAGGTAAACAAACACCAATCACCAGAATGAAGTGGCCCGGTAAGGAGTTTTCGCTAGACAATTCTTCTAGTTTGTCCGGGGCAAACCAACCGTTTACGCTACCGTTTCCTGACAGCTCTTTCGTACACCCGCTTGTAATTGCCAAGCTCGCTCAAGGCGAATATCTGTTATGATTGTTCATAGTGATAGTTTCCCTTTTGCAAGCCAGATGTTGTGGTCAATATTTGCTGGGAAGTCTATCGATGTTTCTCATCTTTGATGACTTGTGCCCTTATTAGGGCAAAATTTGGGTAATTAAGTGATAATCTCTAGGCTAAGAAACCGAATCTGCAAATCGGCGTAGCGGCTAAAATGCAACGATTACTGAAAGGCAATCAGACCTCCGTTCTATTGCTGCTCGCAGTAACTATCACGATTTTCCTTCTCTTTCAGCTGGCTTTGGCCTTGACTGTCGATCTGCCTGAATATGATGAAGCGATATATTTAAACGTTGCTCGTAGCATTAGGCAAACGGGCATTGCCGAGCGATCAATGGGGGAAGGGGTTCTCTATGCAGACCATACGCCATTATACCAATATTTTTTAGGTCTTAGCACTCTTGTGCTGGGAGAAAATCTCTTAACTTTAAGATTGCTCACCTCAATTTTTGCCGTTGGTTGCATCCTTTTATGTTTTGCTATTGGTGCTGAATTACAAGATCGCCTGACTGGTTTGGCAGCAGCTCTTACATTGGCTCTCAATCCCTTTTTTACATATTATTCCTTCTTCCTGCGAGCCGAAATTCCCATGGTATTTTTCCTCTTATTAGGCTTGCATTTCCTGGTGAAATGGGAATCAAAAGGCACCAATAATTTTCTCGCCTGGGCTGGTATCAGCATGGCTGTAGCCGTGCTGTTGCGTGAGAATGCAATTATTTTTTGGTTTGCTGCTCTACTTTATGTGGTTACTCGTGGCTCAAGTTGGAAAAAACGGTTATCAAATGCTATCTGGGTTGGGTTACCGGTAATCGTTGCTTTGGTTTTGTGGATAGGCTGGATAGCCGTCCTTAGTCCTCCTCACTTGCAGGGAACATTAAGTCGTTGGCTCAATTCTGCAACGGGTTCCACTGAGGTAATTATCCATGACGCCCGGTTAGGAATACCTTTTCAAGTCTGGTTGATTACGATTGGATCACAATTATTAGGCTGGGAGACAGTGCTTTTTTTTATGGTAGCGCTTCTCATGATGGTCTTTTTTCGGCCTCGAAAATTACCGCCGGTAACGGCCCTGCTCATTCTATACATTGGTTTTAACCTGGCCTATTCATTACTCGTTGCCTTAAGAGAACCTCGCCATATCATTGGTATCATTCCCATGATGGCTATTTTGATTAACTTGTTGATAGATTGGCCTCAGGTCACCGGCTGGTTGAGGCGCAAAGTTAGAAGACCGGTTTTATTGACAATGGGGATCATCCTTTTAATTGTCGCGGCCTGGAGTATTTCGCCGTTGCAATTACCTCGTTCGGGAAATTGGCGCAATCCAGAGGCCTGGTGGACACAGTTTTATCAGACCCGAATGTTCGACAACGATCGATATTACAGCGTCCTCCGAGATGCTGGCCAGTATTTGTCTGAAACCACACCATCTGGCGAAACCATCGTCATTGTCCACGAAGGTACTGTTTTGGGTTATTATGCCGACCGGCCGTATGACTTCCTTTATACTAGGACTTACGACAGTGTTATGGATACATTGATGGAGGCAAATTACTTGGTTTACGATAATCCTTCCTTCTTCTATTTGTCGGAAGAGGAGATAGAAAAGACCGATTCTTATATAGATAGTAATTTTCAGATAGAAAAGATCATTCAAGACGACTACAGAAGCATTAAAATCTATCGACGAGTCGTCGAGTAAAAGTCACTACCTGCAGAAATGAATCAAGCGCTATTTAACAGCCAATATCATTAAGAGTAAGCTTTCGAGCAATGCGTTTGCGTGTTAGTGCCTATCTCCTCCCTGCTCTTGTAGTTGTCGTTCTTATCTTGCTTACAGTTGTTATGATCTGGCCGGTTGCCGCCCAACTGGGCAGGCAGATCCCCGGAAGTGATGGTGACGCTTATGTGCATCTATGGACGGCCCGATGGGTACGAGATTCCCTCCAAGCGGGTCGGGGGATATTCTTCACCGATCAGATATTTCACCCAGTTGGAACGCCACTCTACTGGCACAATTTTGCTTGGTTCAATATCCTCATCTGGCTGCTTTTACAAGCCTTTTTGAATGAAGCCACTGCCTACTCCTTGATCTTCTTAGGTATCATAGTCTTTAACGGATTTGCTACTTATTTGCTGGCTCGCGAAGTGACAGGGTCGCAACCGGCCTCATTTGTAGCCTGTATAATCGTTGCCTTTTGGCCCTTCACTCTCTCAAATCATCACCATCCCAATCTCATTTTAATCGGCTGGGTACCCTTAGCCCTCCTGTATCTTATGAGGTTGATGCAGAAACAAAGACTGGTTGACGCCTTGATTTTCGCTGTCTTTGTTGCTCTTATCGGTATCAGTCGGTGGCAAATGTTGGTGATTGGTGGCCTCTTGCTATTTATTTATTTCCTCTATTGCTTGGCAACTCAACCTCAAATTAGAACCTACCGGTTATTAAAACTAACCTTATTGACTGGGCTTATCAGCTTGCTAATCATGTTGCCACTCTTGTGGCCGTTATTATCAGCCCAGTTCAGCCGTGCATATCCAGAGGATCTCTTCGCAGTTACAGAAGGGTATCATAGCGATTTTCTGGCCTACTTTATACCAAGCCGCTACCATCCAATATGGGGACAGCTGGTGTTTGAACGTTTCTACAGCAATTTTGGGGTTAGTAAGGTTTTTGTACCCTTCCTCGGCTTCACAACGCTTCTTCTGGCTGTATATGGTGCAATTCGGCAGTTTCCGAAAGCACGATTCTGGATTTTGGCCACATTTCTTTACATTGTTTTAGCCCTAGGAAGCGACCTGGTGATCAATGGGCAACCGTATTTACCTTTGCCATATCGCTTGCTAGATGATATCTCATTATTCCGTATGATTCGCAACCCGGAACGATTCAATGTGATACTCTCAATACCAGTAGCGTTGCTGGCCGCCCTTGGCGTTCAATCACTCATGCAGCGTCAAAATTTGAGCCATATTCAGTCCTGGTTGCTCTGGGTTCTGGTCGTGGGTTTCATCTTGTTCGAGTATGCCGTCACCTATCCCATGCTCCCACTGACCGTTCCACAGTGGTTTAGTCAGTTAGCCAATGAGGAAGAGGATTTTGCCATTCTAAACTTGCCGATGCATAACCGGCGCTATATAGAAAACTATATGTACTATCAATCGGAACATGGCAAACCCTTGGTTGGTGGAAAAACCGCGCGAACACCCCGGGAAGCATTTGAATTCATTGACAGTGTACCCAGTTTATCGCGCTCTCCCAAGACCAACGCTCCACCAGATGAAATCGCGCAAGTTGGAAGTCAGCTCAAGTCATTGGCAGATGCCAACGTGCGTTACTTGATTCTGCACAAGAACTTTCTAACAGTTGAGGAACTCGACAGCTGGAAAGAGTGGTTGGGCCTGGAGCCGGTATTTGAAGATGCTGAGTTGGTCGTATTTGGCACATCGATCACGATCGGCGAAGACGTGCCGATGATCGATACCGGAATTCCGGGATTAGGCTTGATTAAGCATTCGGTTACCCCTGTTGAGCTTCGTCAAGGCATGAATTTTATCGCCACAATTCACTGGGCGAGCAACCAGGCCATCACCGAAGATTATGACGTTTGCTTGCAAGTTGTTAATACCGAGCAAATAGCTGTTCAAGAGGTCTGTCAAGCCATATCTACTAGCTGGCCGACCAGCAACTGGGATAAGGATGAGATAGTTTTCGAGGAATATTCAATGAATATGTCGCCATATCTTGATGGTGGCGACTACTCCATAGAGTTGTTCGTGTTTCCCGATGGTGAATCACAAAATAGAGGGGAAACCATCAAGATCGGCAATGTGAACTATTTAACCTTGCCGCGAGAATCGGTATTTGACCCAGACGATATTTATTATATGGCCGTCGCCCACTGGGGGGAAAGCTTGGCCCTGATAGAGTTCGATGTAAATCAAGATGTCGGTGAGATGTTATCGGTGGATTTAAGGTGGGGGGCACTGAAGCGAATAGGTGAATCTTACAAAGTTTTTCTTCACTTAGTAAACAACAGAACAGGCGAATTAGCTGCCCAAGTCGATAGCATTCCCATGAAGTGGACTTATCCAACAAATTGGTGGGAAGAGGGAGAAATAGTCGAAGATACGATCCAATTGTCGACGGAAAGTGTAGAACCTGGCAGTTACCAATTGTGGCTGGGATGGTACGATGAGAGTTCCGGGCAACGATTGCTGGTGACTCAATCTGATCAGTTGACAGAAAAACGAGAAGATGCTTTCTTGTTAGAAGAATTTCCTTGATGATGCCAAATTCGGGCCTTCACTATCGTTGTTGACAGCCGCCTCTGCTGTTTCTTGGCTTAGACTACTCCATTCTTAGACAGCGTATTTAGCCAAATTGTTTGGCATTAACTCATCTGCAATATCCCAGTTTGAGTGATGCTGTTTATCGATCTAAGATGGTTGGCATATACAATTCGTGACTATGGTGATCCTGGAAGATGTCAAACTGGTACAACTGATCGGCGACATGATCAGATAAGGCGACTTCCGATATCAAGAGAATTGAAGATGCAAGCAGTCCAAGAAGAAACAAACCTAACAGCAAATGATACAGTTCTCGTTTATTCATCAATCTTCTCCAATTCTTTTTAACTCGTTGTTGCTTAAGGTCAATCCCATATTTGTTCGCTTGCAGAATTTGAAAATACTGACTGCAATTTGGCAAGACCAACGGCGAGCACTGTCGCCAGAATAAAGATGGCTACCTGTAGCTCAGGTTGGTAAGCGAAAAAATTCGTTGCGGCACTGATATAGCGGAAGCTTGGCGGAACCAGTAACAAGTAGTGAGCTAGGGGTAAAAACAGATAACAAATAGCTAGGCCGGAGAAAAGCAAGTGACTAAATATTAGACGCGTAGTTTAATTTTGCTCTGAGATAGGATAATCCGACCAACCAGGCAAATCCCATGAGACTTGTTGTGGTTAAGATCAGATATGCCTGTTGGAGAGACACAAAACCCCAGCTCGGAAGTTCGATGATTCGCAAAAGTAGCAGCGTGGGGCAGAATCCTAGGCCAAAGAGCGCCATACAGGTCAGGTCTGCCGGCCGATGTGCAGCCAGGGAGCCGGGAAGAAGCGCCAGGGCCAAACCGACCAAGGCAATCACCGTGCACCGTAGCGCGATTGCCCAGGGCATGGTCGGCTGATTCTGAGTCATCGTGATAGCCAGGATACTGGTGACAAGGAAAGGCGCAGCTAACAGCCAGATTTGCCACCAGGCAGGCGGATCATATGTCCGGTAATTTTAACCACTTATCCGTCCGGCTAGCCAGTTTACGAATACATATAAAAGTAAAACCGCTCCCGCGGCTACAGAGCCGGTCATCCAATAACGACCGACTGTTCTCGAATCGAAAGGGCTAGCACCTAGATGACCATAGAGAAATATTACGTGTCGATTGGCAAGAGCGAACCAATAATAGTAGAGGCCCAACATGAACAAAAACGATAGCAGTAACATAGAGGATCGTTTGCATCCACGATCCTTCATACCGAGGCGCGGTCTTTGATGTCACTTTTTGATTCACACACAAATACGAGATGAAGGCAACCTGATCCTGCCACGGTTGGCCACACTTTCCAAGGGTACATCGGGACCAGGAAAAGTTTCATAACCCGAAACCCACCCAGTCTATAGATCCAAAACAGATGACAGGAATTGCCTAGGATTTGCCGACACGCGTCTCATTTGCTGGCGACCGCATGCCCTTGACGAACCAAGTCTCCATTGCCCTCTTTCCCTTGACGTCTAAGACTCCCCTTGGCTGGCAAATAATTCATAGGTTTTACCAGTAATTTGCACCTAGCCCGGTAAACCATGAGATTCCATCCGGCTGGCGGAATTCACGTCTCCCCCAAAAACCGTAAGGATCCTATCATAATCAAAAAGGGTCTTTTATAAGCCCATCTCTTCGCTGTCAGATGGATCTGCGCACCATTTAGTGATTGTAGAAAGGGGTTCAAGCTATTGATCCGGCTCATATTTTGCTTAATTTTCTTCACTTTTCCTACCGGTTGACTTACAATCAGGTTCGTGAACGGCCGTAGGATAGTGAGATCTAGTTGGCTTTCGGTTATCGTCTTAGTCATTTTTCTGGCGGCGTGTTCTCAAAGCCAGGATAATGAAAACGCTGTCCTGCCGTCTGAGACGGCTAAGGCCACGGCGACCATTCGCCCGGCATCCTCGGCAACTACGGCCATCACATCTACCCCTGTGGCCACGAATACCCTGGAAGCTCCAATGGCCTCATTGTCGATTTCCGATCAGGTACTGGCAGAAGAAGGCCGCTTGAACATCGACCTGGTGACCGCCTTAGACGATAGTTGGATTGCGGTATTTGCCGACGACGATGGCGAAGCTGGCGAATTACTTGGCTTCACCAATGTGAGCGATGGAGATAGCCAGGACATTTCCATAACTATTGACCCATTTCAGGCAACGCCCATTCTTCATGTCAGTTTGCATGTTGATTCAGGAGAAATAGGGACATTCGAATATCCAGGGCCAGACAATCCGGTTCGGGCCGGATCTGGTTTGGTACAAGAGAGCATTGCGGTAGATTTTGACTTTACCTATCCTTCGGTAACTGTTTCGGACCAGGATTTGAGTGAAGATGGCTCATTGTTGATCGACAATGTCACGGCCGCAACCCAGTCCTGGATAGCCGTGCATATCGACGATGATGGGCAACCCGGCCCAATGCTAGGCTACGCCCCAGTTATGAAAGGTGAACAAGAAAATTTGGCCATCAAAATCAACTGGTTTGATGCCACGCCGACTCTTCACGCAGTTTTGTACATAGATGCTGGTGAACCCGGCCATTTTGACGATCCCGCAACAGACAAGCCAATCGTCATTGATGGTCTGGCCGTGCAAACTATCTTTCAGCTCAGATTGCCTCCCGATATCTTCGTCGTCGACCAACCAGCCTTGGACGGGATTATCCACGTCGAAAGGGCTACCAGCAATGGTCCGGGCTGGATAGTCGTCTACCAGGACGAAGATGGCGACTTTGGCAATATCATTGGCTGGTCGGCATTAACAGACGGCTTAAACCACCGGGTTGCCATCAGCGTCACCGAATCTGCAGTAACCCCAATTTTACATTTGATGCTTCACGAGGATTTAGAAGATTTGGGCGAGTTTGGCTTCCCTCGTACCGATCCCTTGGTACGATACCAGGAGCGGTTGCCAAATCCTTTTAGTATTCGAACCGATGCCGGTAATTTCCTGGTGACGCGCGATCAACAGTTATCTGAAGATAATACTATCACCATTCCTATGATTGTCGTCGACGTCGATACCTGGGTGGTAGTTAAAAACAATGATTCGGAAGAAGTAGAAATCTTGGGGATGACCTGGCTGCCGGCCGGTTTTCATCGAGATGTAAGCGTAACCATCGAGCCCGGTTCCGAATCTAAAAACCTATTAGTCGCACTGCATATCGACGGCGGCTTCAAACAAGAGTTCGAGTTTCCTGATGGTGTTGACTTTCCATTACAACGCAACCGAACTGCGATTCAAACGCCCTTTGCCATAATAGAGGGTAGTCGTGATCCATAACGAATAGGGCAGGATCTTCATTAGCTTGTCATCGATTTGGCGCACCAGGTCCAATGTTCCCCAAAGAATATATAAGGGGTGATTTATGGCTCAAAAGTTATTTCAATCCATGAAATTTAGCACCGCTTCACTATTCATCGTCCTCTCGATCTTGACCGTGATTACCGCCTGCCAGGGAAATGAAGAAACCGCCGTACCACTGGCGACCGAGACCAAAATAGCTGGAACACCAATCCAGGCTCTGTTAGAAACCCAGGCGCCCCAGGTAACTGAAACGCCGGCTATTGCAGAAGCGACAATCGTGTCTGAACCAGCCGAACCTTCAGTATCGATGACGGCAGCTCCTCCTTCGCCAACATCACCACCAGAACCAACGGCGACGGCAACTCCTCTCCCTGAACCCACATTCTATACTGTCCAACCTGGCGATACGCTGATCGGAATTTCTGAGCAGTTCAGCATCTCGCTGGATTCCCTGGTCTTTGCCAATGGGTTTACCAGCGCCGGGGAATTCCCCTTGTCCGTTGGTGATGAACTCCAGATCCCATTCTGTACAGCCCATAGAATATTACCGGGAAATACGCTGGCTGGTATAGCTCAGCTTTGCGACGTGACCCTTGATGAATTGGTTGCTGCAAATCTCCAACGATTGGCGGCATTGGGTTCATTGGCGTCAGTACCCATTGGATTTGTCATTTATATCCCTCAAGAGGCCGAAACAGTTGAAGAGGTGGATTGCAGCCCCCAACCGGCGAGAGAACAAGTCATAGAATATCAACCGGGCTCCGGTGAAGGCCTATTTTGCCTGGCCCAGAAGTTTGGCGTTTCAACGACCGCCATTATCCAAGGCAATATCCAAAAGTTAGCTACCGGAGCTACCATCGGAGAAGAGTCTCTTCTCATTCCGCCAGTCGATGGTGCCGTTTACATCGTGACAAGTGAAGATGTGATCGCTGAAACGAATCTTGCCGATCTGGCCGAATGGTATGATGTCGAGGTTGATGCTATTGGGGATTGGAATGGCAATCTGGTTAGTGACCCTTTGGTCGAAGGACAGCAGTTATTCGTCGTGGGCGCAAACCTGGTTTTTGGACCATTTAATAGCCAGCCTACACAGGAAGAGGCAGAAAGTGAGGCAGGATCATAACATCTCTCTGCTGAGGCCAATCATATCGCCTAGCACGCCGGCGGCTGTCATTTCAACCCCTGCACCTTTACCCCCGATCATCATCGGTTCATCTTTATACCGGCCGGTTCGAAAGCTGATGTATTTGAGATCGGCCAGAGGGCTACCTTTTGGAATACCCGTCAAGCCTACCGATCCGCCGTTATCATCAACCTGAGCCACATAGCGCAACACTTGCACTTCTTCTTTTGCGCTCCGTACCCGGTCCGCCAAGGACGGATCCATAGCCACAGACGCGTTCATAAACTCGCTGACTGATAGATGGCTGAGAGCCGGATGATAGAGTGATTCTACCTCAATATCGGCCTCTTCTAGCGGCCAACCGGCCAATCTTCCCAATATCATGATTTTCCGCATCACATCACGCCCCCCCAAATCCTCGCGCGGATCTGGTTCTGTGAAGCCCCTGGCTCTTGCTGCAGCCAGTGCTTCGGAAAATGGCGTTTCCCTATCGAGTTGGCTACAAATATAACCCAAAGTGCCGCTTAACTGCCCTTCGATGTTGATCACCGGATCGCCAGTATCCCGCAGATAACGCAGGGTACTGATGACAGGTTGCCCCCCACCTACAGTTGATTCATATCGCAAACAAGGATGATTGTAATAGCGGCGAGTATGCTCCCAAGGGCCAGTTAGCGGCTTCTTGTTTGCCAAAACCACACCATGTTGACTTTCCAAGGCTTGGTCAATGACAGGCTCCATACCGTCTGCGGCCGTCACATCGACTAAAAGACCGCCGACTAAACCTGCTTCAGATAGAATGTCGAATATTTTCTGAATTTCCGGTCTATCACTACCCAATGATTGGCCAGTCTCCTTTTGCTTAATAATCTGATCCAATTGTTCGTCAGATAAACCGGCCGGCTGCCATACCCAACTGCTACTGTCCAAAACGGCCACGATGTCAAAATGGCATCGATTTCGACTCGCCACCACTTCCCTCGTCATCACTAACTGGCGAAACAATGCCTGTCCAACCCCACCCGCACCAAATATGACGACCGGCATATGATTCATGAGACCTCCTAAAAAATTGAAATTCACTGTATTCAGCAAATTGGCTCCTGAATACAGGCCATTCCAGACCTAGTCAGAACCGAAACCTTCCTGGTAAAACAAAGACCCCAATCCATACGGACCAGGGCCTCTGCGTGTGCACCGTAGCGTTACCGCTTTCGCGGAGGTGGCGCTACGGTGCCTTTAGATAAATAACTATCCATAGACACCACCTCCTTACTAGAAAGGATAGCAGTGCGGTCGAGCCCATAACTCAAACCGCGGAATCAATGAGAAATGAACGGTGATCATTATATCTTGACATCAGATGCTGTCAATCAGCGTTTAGGATGCCAAAGGTTTCTCTCATTTTTTAAAGACATGACACACTCAAGCCTCGGTCAATCGCTTCAAATGGTCGATCATAAGGTTTATCTCCTCCACAGTATTGTAGTGAGCGAAACCAACACGTACGAGACCACCGGCGTGCAGTGTATCCAGCTGTTCCATCACGGCAACGGCGTAATAGTGACCGTCCCAAACGAAAATCCCCTCTTCACCCAAAGATCGGGCCACTTCACGAGGCGTATAGCCTTCCAGGCTAACGGCGAAAGTTGGCGCTCTCTCGGCCAATCTTTCAACGTCGGTAATGCCGTATACCCGAAAACCTGGTACCTCGGTAGCCCGCTCAAGGAAATGAAGGCTGAGAGTTTCTTCGTACTCCTTTATCACTGCCATGGCTTGTTTCAGCCTTAACGGTCGGCCGCCATAACGACCCAATTCACCTGTAATTGATTGTCCGTACACCTGGCCAATAGATTCCAAATAGTCAATCGCAGCATTTACACCAGCAAGACTCTCAAAGCTCTGGGTGCCGGTTTCCCACTTTCCTGGTGGCGAATCTGGAGCCGGACGGACTTTGTACGCCTCAAGTTTCTCCAACAATTCGTACTTGCCATATAGGATGCCCGTATGTGGTCCAAAGAATTTGTAAGCCGAGGCCACCAAAAAATCACAGTCGAGGGCTTGAACGTCGACAGGATTGTGGGGTGTGTAGTGGACGGCATCAACGTAAACATGCGCGCCAACTTCGTGCGCCAATTCGGCAACCCTGGCCACATCAACAATGCTACCAACGGCATTAGAGGCAAAGGTCACAGCCACCAGGCGCGTCCGTTCATTTAATAATTCAGCCAGGTGGTCTGCATTCAATGTACAATCTTCGACCTGAAACTGTAGCCAACGAACGGTCACTCCCTTGTCCTGGGCAGCGAGTACCCAAGGCGTGATATTGGCATCATGGTCTAACCAGGTGACGACAATCTCATCGCCTGGGTGCCAGGTCCGGCTTATTGCCCTGCTTACGGCAAAGGTTAAGCTGGTCATGTTTTGACCGAAGGCGATCTCTTCAGGGCGATTGGCGTTAAAAAAATCGGCTATTGCTTGTCGAGCTTGTGCGGCGACCTGGACCGTCTGGCGACTGGTTTTAAAAGCGCCGCCTAAATTACTGTTATCATTGGCCAGATAGTGGCTCATAGTATCGATCACACTCTGAGGAGTCTGCGTTCCACCAGGTCCATCAAAGAAAATAGCCGGACGGCCGGTCACTATCTGGTTCAGGGAAGGGAATTGTTTGCGTACTACGTAAGGATCAAAAGAATTGGACACGAAGCTGCTCCTTTAGGTTAATTGTATCTTTGACGTCTGGAAACATCGCTATCCCGATAGGTAATCAGGGAAAGTGATTATAACAAGCTGCTTTACCACTCCCTAATCTCTGATTATAATCAAGAGTAGCGAGTCTGTAAGATTTTATTCGCCTGATGTACCCGATCGGGTTGGCATATGAACAGTGTGGCCTGGGGTTGTTGTTGCACCTACACATTTTCTTAGATTCCACTTTAGGAGGAGAAAAAATGCGCATTGGCAAGGAATTGATTGGAAAACCGATATATAGTGTGATCGACGGCCGGCAACTGGGCTCAGTGAAGGATCTTTTCCTAGATCTCGATCTGGATATTTTAACCGGCATATTTCTGGGAAGGGAAGGGCTCATCAACCGTAAAATAAGAGCGATTCGCCGTGATCACATCACGGTTCTTGGTGTTGATGCCGTCTTGGTTAGTGGACCGGATGTGGTCACCGACAATGTCGACACACCCGAGGTGGAATTGTGGCTACGACGCGATGAGCTTCAAGGACGAGATATTGATACGGCCGGGGGTACAAAGGTGGGCACAGTAGGCGATGTCATGATCGACGCAGAAGCCCACATTGTGGGTTTTGCTCTGGCCAAAGTATACGTCGAGGGACCGGTTGCCGAAAAACGAATGGTCGTAAAACAAGCCGTGATCGAGACTGGTGGCAAATCAGGTATCATTACCGTCGATTTGACCAAGGCCGAACAATTAGAAGCCGATACCGCTGCACCAGCGGAAGATATGAAGGAAGAAGAGGCTTTGACGTCAGAAGAGCCCGCTGAAGAAGAGGGTGGTGAAGTGAGTAAAGGGGAGGCTGAAAATGACGCGGAAACGCCTTCGGAATCAGAGCATTAAAACAGGGTAGACCCTTGAATTTATCGCCCTGTCAAATTGAATAAATCGGTGGTTCAGCCAAACATGTTTCATAAAGGCCATCTGGACCGCACTTGTATCTTTTAAATTCGATCTGTGAATAGAGATAGAGGAGAGCGAAGATGTTAAACCTGGCGACGCTATTGGAAGATACAACCCGCGATCACCCGGACAGGATGGCCATTGTATTAAATGACACCAAATTGCCCTATGCGGCTGTGAACGCGGCGGCAAACCAAGTAGCCAATGGTCTATCTAACTTGGGCATACAAAAGGGTGACAAAGTCGCTCTTAGCTGTCCAAATCTTCCTTTTTTCCCCATCGTCTACTATGGCATCTTAAAAGCAGGCGCTGTTGTCGTCCCTCTGAACGTACTGCTCAAAAGCCGGGAAATAGCTTATCATCTCAAAGATTCGCAATCCAAGGCCTATTTCTGCTTCGAGGGGACTGACCAATTGCCGATGGGCAAAATGGGTTACGCGGGTTTCCAAGAGACCGCGGAATGCGAGCATTTCTTTTTGATCACGGTCGACCCGGCAGCGGCGCCATCCATCGAGGGCGTCAAGACATTGGGGATGCTGATGGCGAAGCAGTCTCCCAAATTTGGTACCGTTCAGACGATGGCAGATGATACGGCCGTCATTCTTTATACCAGCGGCACGACAGGCCAGCCAAAAGGAGCCGAACTTTCACACTCTAACATGGTCATGAACGCCCGCCTGGCAGACAATCTTTTCGGTAAGGCTGACCACGACATTCATTTGATCACGCTTCCCCTATTCCACTCCTTCGGCCAAACGGTGCAAATGAATGCTGGATTTTATACGGGTGCTACTCTCTCTCTCCTTCCCCGCTTTGATGCCGGCGCAGCGCTGGGGATCATGCAACGTGACAATGTCACATTTTTCGCAGGTGTGCCGACCATGTACTGGGCCATATTGAACCATCCTGATGCGGAGAAGTTTGATCTCAAGAAAATTTCTGAGAATTTACGATTGAGTGTTTCTGGAGGGGCAGCAATGCCCCTGGATGTTATGCAGGCTTTCGAAGAGAAATTCTCGGTGAAGATCCAGGAAGGGTACGGTTTGTCGGAAACAAGCCCTGTAGCCAGTTTTAACCGCCTGGATCGGGAAAGAAAACCCGGTTCGGTGGGCTTGCCAGTGTGGGGTATTGATATTCGGATTGTAGACGAGCTTGACAAGGAATTAACCCAGGGCGAGTTGGGTGAAATTTTGATTCGTGGTCATAATGTCATGAAAGGCTATTTCAACCGGCCGGGGGCTTCGGCTGACGCTTTTCGTGGTGGTTGGTTTCACACCGGCGATATTGGCCAGATGGACGAAGACGGCTATATCTACATCGTCGATCGCGTAAAGGACATGGTGATACGTGGTGGTTTTAACGTCTATCCAAGGGAGGTGGAGGAGGCATTGATGAGCCATCCCCAAGTCAGTCTGGCTGCCGTCATAGGCATACCCGACGAGCAATATGGCGAGGAGATCAAAGCCTTCGTCGTCCCAGTTGGCGAAACCTCCATCACCGAAAAAGAACTCATCGCCTGGACTAAAGATACCATTGCCGACTACAAATACCCACGAATCATTGAGTTCCGCGATACATTGCCCATGAATGCCACCGGAAAGATTCTGAAGACTGAGTTGCGATCCTTAGAATAAACATTATGTAAATTTGTTGTTCAAAGTAAGACGTTTTTCTTGACCTGCATGTACTGGTGAAAGGCCTACATGTAGAGGACTGAGTTTGAATTCTGTCGAGACAAAGGAGCAGAACAATGAGCAAAAACGGCAGCGTCAGCTTTGGGCTGACGGAAGAACAAGTGATGATTCAGCAATTGGCTCGTGATTTTGCCCGGAACGAGATTGCGCCGGTGGCCGAACATTACGATAAATCTCATGAATTTCCCTGGCCTGTCATCAAAAAAGCCCAAGAAATGGGCTTGACGGCCATGAGCGTACCGGAGGATTACGGAGGATTAGGACTTAGCTTGTTTGAAGAAACACTGGTCGCAGAAGAGCTCGCCTGGGGTTGTTCGGGAATGAGTACCGCCATAGGTGTCAATGGCCTGGCCTTCTCCCCCATTTTGATCGCCGGCAGCGATGAACAAAAAAAGGAATATGGGGGGCGGATGGCTGACGGTGAGTTAGCTGGATATTGTGCTACCGAACCTGAGGCAGGATCTGATGTAGCCGGAATAAAAACCACGGCAACCAAAAATGGCGACCACTACATCTTAAACGGCAGCAAAATGTTCATCACCGGCGCCACGGTTGCCAATTACTACACGGTTTTCGCTTACACCGATCCCTCTCAACGCTATAACGGTATGAGTTGTTTTATCGTTGACAGGGATTGGGAGGGTGTGAGCGTTGGCAAGCCCTTTGACAAGATGGGCCAGCATGCCTCAGATACGGCCGAAGTGGTTTTTGAGGATGTTAAAGTGCCGGCAAGCCATTTGCTGGGCCAGGAAGGTATAGGCTTCATGATCGCTATGAAGGTCTTCGATCGCAGCCGGCCGCCAACTGCGGCCGGGGCTGTGGGCGTAGCCCAAAGAGCTTTAGACGAGTCCATACAGTATGCGAAAGAGCGAACCACGTGGGGTAAACCTCTCTGGCAGCATCAGGTCATGGGACACATGGTCGCCGATATGGCCATGCAAGTCGAGGCTTCAAGGATGTTGGTCTGGAAAGCGGCCTGGTCAGTCGATGCCGGTGAACGGAATACGACGGCCGCTGCCTTTGCCAAGGCCTATGCCGCTGATGCCTGCATGAAAGTCACCACCGACGCCGTTCAAGTATTCGGCGGTTATGGATATATGTCTGAGTATCCCGTCGAAAAACTGATGCGAGACGCCAAAATTTTCCAGATTTACGAGGGCACCAGCCAAATACAGCGTAATATTGTCGTCCGAGAGTTGTTCCGGAAATAAATTTGAACCAGCGCATCTGGCATATCAAGTTGACCTGAACGAAATCGTACAGCTGAATTGAAAAACAGAGAGCGATGGACTTTGTTCGGTCGAGGTTTCCTGCGCCTGACAGTAAATATTTTATAAAGCCGAACGATAAATGCGAGAAGGAAAGGCGGCTGGCTGATTGAGTTGGTCGCCTTTCGAATTGTACAGCGCTGGCCAATTGTTATAATCGACCTATGCCAGAACCAATTCTAACCCCGGAGGAACGCGATTCGTTGTCATCCTTCGTGGACAGGAGCTCGTCCGGTACAGCATATTTGAAGCGGGCGAATATTCTACTATTGGCCGATGATGGTCTGACTCAGGAGCAAATCGCCGCAGAACTGCAGGTGTCCATCACTCATGTTCGCCAAATGCAACGAGCCTATAAACGCCAGCGGATGGCGCTATTCCCGGCGAATATTATGACCTTCCGACTTTTTTCGGCCGACGATCCGATCGCCGAAGCTGGTCGCCGGATCATGGCCGGTTTAGTTCTGAAGATCAAGGAATTTGAAGTCGACCTAGAAACCACAACCAGCGTTACGGCCGTCCACGAAACACGAAAAACGATACGCCAATTGCGTACAGCTTTTCGTCTGTTCAAACCCTATTACGAGGCAGGATTATTAGACCGTTACCGGCGTCGTTTCCGGAAATTTATGCACCGCCTAGGCCGGTCGCGGGATTTAGCTGTTTTTCTATACAAGCTAGAAGGCTACTTGGAAGAGAGTGAGGCTTCCGACCAGTTAAAGGCTACCGATCTAGACGCCCTTCGCAAAATGCGGGACTACTGGCAGATTAGAAAACAATATGCCGACGAAAAAGTTCGCCACTATCTGGCCAAGAGCAAATACTCATTGCTGTTAGCAGAGTTCGAAAGGTTCAGCCATAGTGAGGGTGAAGGCGTTTTGGCTCTGTCAGGGACACTGATGCCATCCAAGGTGAGCCACCTGGCGCCGGTTTTTCTTTATGAAAAATTGGCAAACGTCCGTGCTTATGATGTCTATCTTGACGATGTTGATCTACAACGCCTGCATATGCTCAGAATTCAAATCAAAGAATTACGGTATACATTGGAATTCTTCCAGCCGGTCTTAGGAATTTCTGTAAATGAAAACATCGATACCGTCAAAGAGCTTCTCACTCACCTGGGGGATCTGAATGATGTCCGGGTTCATATGGATATGCTGGACAACAATGAAGAAGAGGGACTCGCGGTTGGTGTTGGGCTCTATCGCCAAGCACGAGAGATAGAATTAAAAAGGCTATTGGTCGAGTTTCCGGGTTTATGGGCCAGGCTTGACTCCCTCGAATGGCGCCAACAACTATCAAGGGCCATCGCACAACTTTAATAGTCCTTGAGTCAATCTTGGGGCATCACAATCTTAGGCGACCGACAGTAGAATCTATAAAGCTGAGATTGGAGAAAGTTTACGGGCCTAATCGAGTACGTCGCCAGGTTATCTTCCGCGATTAAGGGGAATTGGCTCTAGTTGCCATGTAGGGGCGACAGATTTGGGGCGGACGAACTTCCGTAAATCGGGACCAGCGTTCCGGGAAGCGCCTGCGAAGGTGAACCCTGTGGCCAGTACTGTCACCCTTATCTCATCCACTAAAGCCTGGTTGACAGCCGCGCCAAAGATCACATTAGCATCGCTATGCGTCCGTTGGGTGATGATCTCGGCCGCTTGCTCTACCTCAAGCAATCCCATATCCGCGCCACCGCAGACATTAAGTAACACCCCATGAGCTCCGTCAATCGTAATACCTAGTAACTCGGAGTGGGTGGCCTGTTCAGCCGCTCGTTTAGCGCGATTCTCACCACTGGCCCTACCGGTAGCGATGATCGCCCCACCCCCTTCAGAGACAATTGAGCGAACATCGGCAAAATCAACGTTAATGAGCCCGGATTGATTGATGAGATCACTGACTCCTTGAACGCTTTGACGCCAAATCTGTTGAGCCAAACGATAAGTCTCATGAAATGGGATTGATCCTCCTGAAGATTCGAGCAAGCGCTCGTTAGGAATCACAATTAAAGTATCAGTCCAATTCCGGAGCTGGGCTACTCCAAGCCGAGCCGTAGTGGCCCTCATTTCTCCCTCAAACGGATAGGGATATGTAACGATGCCCACCACCAGAGCGCCTAATCCCTTGGCTGTTTGGGCAACTATCGGGGAAGCCCCAGTACCTGTACCACCCCCTAGGCCGGCTAGGATAAAGACCAAATCACTGCCTCGTAAAGCATTGCTGATAGCCTCGACAGAACCTGCTGCTGCCCGCCGGCCGCGAGCGGCTTCGCCGCTGGTTCCCTCGCTAACGGCTTCGACTTCACCCAGGTGAATATGCTGGCGTGCTTTGGATTCTCTAAAAGTGGTAACGTCGGTGTCGATGGTCAAGTAATCGGGGCCGTATACGCCGCTGGCTATCATACCATTGACAGCGCTCTTTCCCCCGCTTCCGATGCCAACTACGTGAATGCGGGCCAGTTGTTGCGATCGTTTTCTGCGTTGCATATACCAACACCCGCCTTAAGTTTGATCCAGTCCTCAGCCCAATGACCAGGTCAAAAAGGGATAGCTCCCTCTGCCATGAGGCAGAGGGAGCACGCAGAGGGGATGTGTAAGAAGATGAGAGCGAATTTGGTTCATTTACATGAAAGACACTCAACGACGGCGAAGGAAAGCCGGAATCGCCAGATCATTCTGGGCAAAATTAGGCCGCGCCCAGGCACTTTGCCCTGGTTGCTTTTTTGTTGGCGACGGAGGAGATGGCTCACTTCGTTTGGCCGGCGTTTCTTGAACCTCTCGACGCTCCACCATATGTTGTCTTAGCTCCGATCGTTCGAAGCCTGTAGCAACGACAGTAATCCGAATCTTATTATGCATATTTTCGTCTATTACCGCCCCAAAGATGACATTTGCATCCGGGTGTGTTGTCTCCCGAACGATTGATGCTGAATCATAAACTTCAAATAGCGATAGATCAGGCCCTCCCGTAACATTAAACAGGACGCCTTTGGCGCCATCGATGGTGATATCCAGCAAATTGGAGCTGATGGCCTGTTCGGCGGCAAGTCGAGCTCGATCCTCGCCGGTACCTTCGCCGACTGCCATGAGCGCAGCGCCACCTTCAGCCATAATGGTCTTAACATCGGCAAAATCCAGGTTGATAAGACCCGGCACGGTGATCAATTCGCTGATGCCCTGGATACCCTGGCGCAAAAAATCATCGGCCAAGGTGAACGACTCCGTCAGGGTCATGCGCCTATCAGTTAATTCTAAGATGCGATCATTGGGAATGACGATAAGCGTATCAACCTCTTCCCTAAGTTTTTCGATGCCTTCAAGAGCTAAGGCAGTACGCCTGGTGCCCTCAAAGAAAAAGGGTTTTGTCACCACGCCGATTGTCAAAGCTCCTTGTTCTCGGGCTTCACGGGCCACCACTGGGGCACCGCCAGTGCCTGTTCCGCCCCCCATTCCAGCCGTCACGAATACCATATCAGCGCCTTTGACCACTTCATAAACCTGGTCAATGGACTCAGTGGCGGCCTTTTCACCTATGGATGGATCACCGCCGGAGCCTAAGCCCCGAGTTGTACTTTCTCCTATTCGAAGACGATGCGGCGCACTGGAACGAATCAGCGCTTGCCCATCGGTGTTCATTGAAATGAAATCTACACCTCTCAGGCCCGCGCCAATCATACGATCGACGGCATTGCTGCCACCTCCCCCAACCCCAATGACTCGGATGACAGCATGGCTGTCTAGTTCAGGCGTCCTCTGCATGACAATACTCCAACAAGAACTAATGGATAAACAATAAGCCTGGATCATGCGGTCTTGCCTGGGTCAAAACAGCAAATGGCACTCGCTTAAAAGGAAAGGCCGCCGATCGTCGCTAACGGTATTCAATTATGGATACTACAATAAGATATCGACGCTACATTACACCAATGGCATGCTCCTGTCAATAGTTCCGAAGGCATATATGTGTGACCCTAACTGAAGTCACCTTGACATGTAGGGGTTTTCCTTGTAAATTTAGGTCATATTTAAGTTGTAGTGCCAAAAATTGGATACTCAAGGTCGCGCCGATAGCGGGGAGATTTGCTCCCTAGCTTTTGCATTGTAGCCACGGGGTCCGCCCATAGCTTATTTAGTCATCTTGAAGCGAGTCGGAGTTTGCGATGCCGGACCAACCGATTACCGTTGATAACAAACTCTTCGTCGGCCGAGTAGAAGAACAAAAACAAATTCGCGCCGCTCTGAATGAGGTGCTCGATTCACCTGTGAAGGAGCTTTTGCCGTATGTCGTCTTATTGTACGGCGATGGTGGATCAGGCAAGACAACCCTGGCCAAACGAATCAGGGATATTGCCCAGCAAGATCCGCCATTTGCAGGAAAGTTTGAGGTTCTTTGGCTCGACTGGGAAGATGAACGTAAAAAATTTCCCGGGCTTCAGGTTGGCCGGGACCAGATCAATCCTGACACTGTTTTTAAGGTGATGCACGCCGCGTCCATTCGTAAAAAATGGGGCCGCCAATTTGCTGCCTATCGTAAGGCAGTAAAGAAGCGGGAGGAAGCAGGTCGAAAAGTAGCGGCGGCAATCACTGCTGAAAACGACTGGGATGAGATGGCCATCTTGCGCAGTTTAAGCGTCGATGCTCTGGCCAAGATAGTGCGAACGCGTCTGCCTATGATCGGCGATACAGGCGAAGAGATGGTAGAAGCATTTTTGGAGGCCGGCATCAAAGTTGGCGCCGAGCAGGCTGTCAAGCTTCAGCGGGCGATTGAAACCCAGTTGAGAGCCCACTTAAAACCCGATCATTTTGATTTTTTCCTGAATCCCTACGATCAAATCGCCCTTTCTTTGGCTCGAGGTTTCGACCGGGTGGCAAAGAACCAACGACTCTTGATAGTTCTCGATTCCTACGAAATCGTCGACCGCGATGACATCTGGATCCGAACGATAACCAGAGCAGCTGGTCCGCGGGTGATATGGATCATCAGCGGTCGGAATGACCTAGTGGAAAGCCGTCAATTTGGTGCCGAATATTTTAAAGGGTACGCCGACGATAGCCCTCGGCGCTTATTAGCCTACGACATGCTTCCTTTGTCCATCGAGGACATTCGCACCTATTTCGAATTTTGCGCGCCAGAGCGGGAACTTTCCGGGCAGGAAGTCGAAGCCATTAGCCGGGTTACTCGCGGGATTCCCCTGGCTGTTAAAGAGGCGGCCGATATATGGAAGGCCGGCGCATCCCTGGAAGAAATTGTCGGCGACAGCCATGATCTATATGGAAGCGGTCAAATCGTCCAGAAAATGACTGATCGCTATCTACAGCATGTTGTAGCCGAGTCAGACAAGCAAGCGCTTTATGCCTTGGCTTTGGCCAGGGGCGATGTCGACCTACTGCGAGCGATGCTGCAGCCCCAGGATGGCGGAAAATTCGACCTCGAAGAATTGCTGAGGCGTTTGGAACGCGACTATGCCTCGGTTCACGCCGATAGGGCTCGCCTGCACGATGATCCGGCCGTTTTCTTTAAGGAGTATTTGCAGGCTGAGGTCCGACGAACCAGTAAGCGGGTCAGAGATCTCAACATGCGAGCCATCGAGGCTTTGAAGGAGCGCCTGGCGAGCCATGAAGCCGAATTACCACTGCTAGAAAAACGGTGCCAGGACGATTATTGGACCAAGGCTATCTTGGATCAAGCCCATTACTACTTCTGGGTTGATGAGACGCAGGCCTGGCATTGGGTCATTCCCAGGTACGTCGAGGGCATGGCCTACAATCCTGATCTCCAAAAAGGCTTAGTTGAAATCATCGGCGAGTGGCAAGGCTTGAGCGAAAGTAGCGAGCGGCTATATAAAGTTCTTAGGGCTACTGAGGATGGACAAGCACTGGTTCGGGTGTTGACTCGCCTTGAAGAACGGGGTTGGCTCGACGGAGAAAATGCTGCAGAACGAAAAGCGATATTAAGCCTGCTAAGAGGAAACCAACTTCTCCGACAGGGTCAATTCGACGTTGCTCAAGGGTGGTTTGAACAGGTGGAGGCTGGCTTGCCGGCCGAGGGCACTTTGCTAAAAGTCCAGTTAGCCGAGGCTTACGAATTACTCGCCCATCGTTTACTGTGGCCAGATGATCGCTATAGTCCAATTTATAATGTCACGGTCGAAAGACTCCTTCAACGAATCCTGGAATGGTTTCCCAAACGACACTTCGCCTGGTATTTACAGGGCGTCAACCTGGGAGCAGGCCAACAATATGATGAAGCTGTTCAAGCCCTGCAACAAGCGCTCGAAATCAACCCGCAACATGCAGCATCATATAGCGCCTTGGGCAATATCTATAAAGCGCAGAACAAACATGCGGAAGCGCAAGAAGCTTTCGACCAGGCCTTAAGGGTGGACCCAGAATCGGCCATGAGCCATGGTGGTATAGGGGAAATTCACCAGGCCATGGGCAACTCTCAGGAGGCGATTTCCGCGTATGAACGGGCCATCAAGCAGGATGCCAGGTTCGTTAATGCGCGCATCGGTCTTGGCCAAATGTACTTGGCCTCAGGTCGAACCAACGAGGCGCTCAAAGTTTTACAGGAAGCCGAACAAATGGGGGTTGATCGGGCAAATGTGCAAAACGCTCTGGGCGACGCCTACCTGTCGGCCGGTTTAACTGATAATGCTGTGTCTAGCTACCAGCGAGCGATCGAGATCGATCCGCAATGTGTTGGAGCCTATTGCGGTATCGGTAGCGCTTACAGAACCCTTCACAGACCTGAATCAGCATCAACGGCTATCGATACAGCGATAGAGTTAGATCCCCAGGCCGGCATACCTTGGGCCGGTAAGGGCGAGCTTTATGCCGATGCTAGGCAATACGATAAGGCCATCGACGCTTTTCAACAAGCGATACTCTTGGGAGACACCAGGGCAGCTACCTACGAGAACTTAGCCCAGGCATACCGGGCTAGCGGCCGATATGCTGATGCATTAGCGGCGCACCAAAATGCGATAAGCATAGATTCCAGCTACGAGTTTTCATACCAGAGTCTGGGTGAAATCTACCTGGCCCTGGGGCATTACGATGATGCCTTGTCAGCATTTGAGGGAGCTGTTAATCGTGATAAGGAAAGCCCAGGATCCCTAGTTGGTTTGGGCGATGCATTATTCGCATTGAAAGATATTGCTAAAGCTCAAGAAGCGTACCAAAAAGCATCCGAAATCGATCCGGATTACGCTCCTGCTTATTACGGACTTGGCAATGTTTTCCGGGCTCAAGGTCTGGTAAACAAGGCTTTGCCCGCTTATTGGCGGGCCATCGAGCTTGATCCGGTCAATGCGGATATCCAGATCGGTCTTGGTGATGCTTACGTCCAAGAAAGTCAATATAAAAAGGCTATCGCTACGTACCAAAGGGCGCTTGAGTTGGCTCCAGAAGCAGCCCAGGCGCAAAAAGGCTTGGGCGATGTTTACCTCGAGCTCAACATGCCCAATGCGGCCAGCGAGGCTTATGAGCGAGCTATCAATATTGATCCTGAATATGCGGCCGCTTACATCGGTCTCGGCAATACGCTTGTCCAGCTCAGGCAGTTACGGCAGGCAATGCGGACGTATCGTGAAGCCATCAGGTATAGTCCTGATGATCCAGACCCATATATCAGCCTTGGTCGTTTGTACACCCAGCACAATCGATTTGAAGAGGCCGCTTCGGCTTTAGATACAGCCATTCGATTAGATCCTGCTGCGGCTGATGCCTATGAAGCCCTTGGCGATTTAAATAAAGCCCAAGGAAAGAAAGTTGAGGCCATCAGCGCCTATCAGCGCGTCCTCGAACTAAATTCGAAGTACGCGGGCGCATTTAATAAGTTAGGAGACATTTACGGGGAATTGGGCCGGACCGGCGAAGCAATTGATGCCCATCAACAAGCATTGGCCCTTAATGCAAAGGATCCGGTTGCCTATACTGGATTAGGAAACACCTACTTGACGCTGGACCAAGCCGAAGAAGCACTGAAAGCTTATCAGCAAGCCATAAAAATCGACCCATATCATTTGAACGCTCACTTGGGCTTAGGCCGGGCATTTCTGTCGCTAGGAGAATACGACAAAGCACTGGCTTCATATAAACGCGCTCATGAATTGGACAGCCAGGAAGCGGCCGTTCACCATGGGCTAGGTGATGTTTACCAGCAACTCAACCGCCATAAAGATGCAGAAAAAGCCTATCGCAAGGCGGCCGAACTCAGCCCGGATTGGGCACTTCCCCTAACGAGTCTGGGCCTTTTGTACGCTTCAACAGACAGACACGAAAAAGCAATGCTCAGTTTCCGACGTTCTCTGGAGTTGGATTCCGGACAATCTGAACCGCACCGGGGTTTAGCCGACGTTTATCGTAGGTTGAATCGCCCCCAGGAAGCATTAGCCGCTTACAGGTTAGCCATCGATTTGAATGCTGGTGATGCTGGCGCTTATGCAGGTTTGGCAGATATTCAAAGACAACTCGGCTTATATCCTGAAGCAATTGTGGCCTATCAGCAATCGCTTGAACTACAGAATAAGGACGCCAACGTCTACTATGGTTTGGCAGAGGCTTATGAGGCAGCCGGAGAAATAGAAAAAGCGGAAGAGGCTTACCAGCAAGCTTTAACCCTTAGGCCAAATTGGCCTGTGGCATTGGCCGGCCTGGGGGCCGTTTACATTAAGTTTGGGCGATCCGAGGATGCGGTTCGTGCTTATGAAAGGGCTTTTGAGCTTAATCCTTCAATTAAGGTATCCCGCCAACAACTGGCCGATCAATACAAGAAACTGAGACGGTACGATTCGGCACTTCTCCACTACCAACAGGCCGTCAAAGACGATCCCGATGATGGCTTAGCCTATCAAGGTCTGGGTGATGTATACGCTGCCTTAGGAAGATATGACGAGTCTGAAGAAGCCTACCGATCGGCCGTGGAGACAGCGCCCAATCTTGCAGCTCCCCGCCGGGGACTGGGCGATATATACTTGGCTACAGGCCGTCAGGAGGAAGCCCATTCGGCTTTCGAGGCAGCAACTAGCCGCAATAATAGTGATCCAAACGCCTATCGTGGCCTAGGAGATTCTTTTGCCGTTGCCGGCCGTTATCAGGAAGCGCTTGAGGCTTATCACCAAGCCCTGGCTATCGAACCGGAGATGGCTGCCGCCTACCGGGGCATGGGTAAGGTTTACCAGGCTCTAGGCCAACCCGAGGAAGCGCAGCTCAACTACGAGAAGGCCTTGGACGCGGATCCGGCATCTGTATCCCTTAATGACTTAGGCGACCTTTATGCGGCCTTAGGCAGGACAGACGGCGCCATCAATGTCTTTCAACAAGTCTTGGCCGACGATCCTAACAATGTAGATGCCCTAAACGGATTAGGAGATATCTATCTCGCTCAAAATAACCAGCATGATGCCCGCGAGATGTATAGGCGAGCTTTAGAAGCGTATCCCCCCCGCCCCCGTTCCTACGTAGGCACCGGGCTAGTTGAGGCTGCTCTAGGAAATCTACGTCGGTCATTAGCCGCTTTCTGGCAGGCCTTAAATCTAGAACCGGACAATGTGGCCGCATTAAAAGGCGCGGGTCGGGCTTGCGCCGAACAGGGTAGTCACGAAAGAGCGTTAAAAGCATTTAGGAAAGCCATAACCCTGGCGCCTGAAGATCCAGTCGCTCATGAAGGTTTGGGAAACGCGCAATTGGCGTTGGGACATTTTTCAGAGGCGGACTCATCTTACCGGCGAGCTCTAGAGTTCGATGACCAGAACGCCTCTGTATACCATAACCTCGGCCGGGTTCTGACCCATCGCAACCAACCCGAGGCAGCTATTGAAGCATATGAACGAGCCATTGAACTGGAGCCAACGCAAGCTGCCGCTCATTATGGTCATGCCCGGGCTTTGGCTGAACTAGGCCGAAATGAAGAGGCTGCCGCAGGATTCCGCCGCACTTTAGAGCTCGATCCTGAAAATCGTTTAGCTTACTTCAGGCTGGGCAAGGCTTTGCTAACATTGAGCCAATATGATCAGGCGATGGAAGCGCTACAACAAGCTCAAGCCTTAGGTCTAGATTCGGCCGATCTACACATTTGTCTGGGAAGAGCCCGCAGCGAAGCCGGTTTGTACGAAGAAGCGAATGCAGCCTACATCCAGGCTCTGGAATTACAACCCGAACAAGCCGATGCCTATACCGGTATCGGCGACACATATTATGCCCAAGGTCAAGTTGATGAAGCGTTGGATGCTTACCGGCAAGCCCTAAGACTTGATCCGAATAACGCCGGCGCCTATTATCGGGTTGGCAATATACAACAAGCCAAAGGTCGCAGTGATGAAGCGCTACGAGCCTACCAATATGCCCTTGAGCGCCAGGAAGATTATACCGAACCGTATCATGGAGCGGCTAGGGTCTATAAAGAGATGGGAAGGTCGAGCGACGCTATCACAGCCTATCGCCATGCGATCAACGTAAATCCAAATGATCCAGCCGCTCACCAACAATTGGGAAGGCTGTATTTAAAGACTGGTCGCAGTGTTGAAGCGCTAGACTCTTTCGAACGGGCGCAGAAATTAGCGCCGCAAGATTCGATCACCTACAGTGGCTTGGGAACAGCCTACCTGCAAAAGGGTCAAATCGATCAAGGATTGGAATTCCTACAACAAGCATTAGAACTGGACCCACAAAACGGCGAAGCCCTAGCCGGAATTGGCGATGCATATATCAAACTCGGCCGCGATCAGGAGGCCCAGTTAGCGTATGAACAAGCATTACGACTGGTGCCAGACCATGCAGCCATTTACACAGGAATGGGCACAGTTAACCTTCGCCTGGGAAATATCGATGGCGCCCTTGGAGCTTACAAAGAAGCGATCAATCTTGATCCGAAGGATCCAGCCCCTCGTTCTGGGCTCGGCGATGTATTTACCCGCCAAGGGCGTATTGACGAAGCGATTAGCGCTTACCAGCGTGCCCTAAAGATAGACGCCAAGCACACGCCATCATATATCGGTCTGGGCAATATCTATCGAGGCCTAAAGCGTCCTTTTGAAGCTCTAAGTGCTTTTGAACGAGCTGTTCGCCTGGAGAGTCAAGATCCGGCTGCTCACCGCGGCCTGGGCGATGTTCAAACCGATCTCGGCCGGGGAGATGATGCCATTGAAAATTATAAAGAAGCCTTGCGACTTGATCCGAGCGATCCAGCGACCTACATCGGTTTAGGGAATGCCCATCGAGATAACGATTCCTGGCAAGAAGCACTGGCTGCCTTTGAAAAAGCGGTTCAGCTAGATCCTCAAAATTCAACGGCCTTCGCTAATTTGGCCGATGTCTATAATGCAACGGACCAGAGTGAGAAAGCCTTATCAGTCTACAGAAGAGCAATCGAGTTAAACCCTGACGATGCTCTATCGCGTGGGTCACTGGCAGGACTATATAGGCGGCTTGGACGCCAACGAGACTACGAGAAAGAGATCAGGGTGGCTCGAGAACTCATAGCCGGTGAAAGCGAATACAATCAAGCCTGCGTAGAAGCTATCGCCGGCAACGCGGATCGAGCCATCGATCTCCTGAGGATTGCCCTGGAAAAACACCAGGTTCAATTGGATTGGGCGCGCCGTGATCCGGATCTGGAAGCCATTCGAAACGATCCTAGATTTAGAGAGCTAGTAGGCAGAGCCTGAGCGCCCAGGTGCCTAAACGCCCAAGCCTCTATCGCCTGCCGACCAGGCGCCCAATATCCTTGCCAACCCATACTTCGCTGGCGAATTTTGGATTGCTGGCCGAGGCTACAAAATAAGTGACGCCTTGGATGACGGGGCGGTTTTGTAGCTCACGCCAGAATCGTAGATATTCCTGGGCCATTAGGTTGGCCGGCAAACCCCTTCCCTTTCGACTGGCTTCAGTGATCCACATATTTCGCGAACGAAAACGGCTGATGTAATCGTCGACCTGGTCCAAAGCCTTCGCCATACTATGGACATCTGACCAGTAAACATGTATACCCAGACCATCGGCCGCTTCGACAGCTGCTCGACTGGCTTCCAGGAATTGAATGTGATCCAGTTTCACTCCTGTCACGGTAGTGCCCGGCGTTAATCCTGGAAAAATAAAGCGGGCGTTGGGAAGCGCCTGACGATAACGCTTCAACAGTTCGCGCCACCATACGCTGAAGGTTGCGCCGTCGGACCAACTACTTCCCAGGCCTTCTTCAGCCAAGTTAGGTTCGTTGTGCAATTCCACTAACACCCGCCGGCCTTGCAGCTGATCCAGGCTGCGACGGACATCACCAAGCGTATATTCAAGGAATTTACCAGGGCTGATGTTGCGACCACTGAAGGAAAGAAATGCCCTGACGATAAATTGTGCTTCCGGATGCGCCTTTGCCAAACGACGAATATCCTCCGCGCTATGAAACGAAAGTACCTTGATGATGCTCGGCCGGAGGGCGGCGAATTCCTCGTGTTCGGCCTCACTTATGGGCGGATCGGCCGAGGCGTGAAGACCGATGCGAACCCGGCCGATGGTCTGAGAATCGGGGTCTGAAACCTCATCGTCGGCGATAGGCGGTTTTAGAAGATCATCTCGTACGCGCACCGGCGTATATTCCCCCTTGGCGGGCCCTGTCACGGAGATAGGTGTGCCCGCGGGAACGAATCCGATCTTCGTCGCGTCGCGCTGTGGCGACGCCCTCAAATTACTACCATAACGAGCCACCTTGGCTTGATATCCGCTAACAACTAGACCATTGGTGAACGCCCAGCCCGGCGTTGTATCATGATCAGGCTTGGGCAGAGCCGTCGGCGTCGCTTCTTTGGGCCAGGGATCCGGCATGGCCACGTTTGGTATTGGATCTATTGCATTCAATACATCCGCCTTGCGTGTGAGCACCGGCGTATATTCTCCGCGGGCTGGTCCGGCAATGCTGATGGTTGCGTAGGCTTTTACAAGGCCAATTGTTTGGCCTGTTCTATCAGGTTTGCTTCGCAAATTAACGCCAAGGCGGGAAGTCAAGGCTTGTCGCCTGCCATTGGGGCTTAAAAATTGAGTCAGGACCCAGCCCAAATAACCTTCTTTCGGTGGCATGATGGCCGGATCGGGAGGTGGGTCGGGTAGGTTGACCGGTTCTATGAAGTCATTGCGCCGGACGCGAACCGGTATGTACAATTCTTTTGGCGCGCCGATAATGGTCACTGTGCTGCTGGCTTTGATCACGCCAATATTGGTGGCATTTCGTTCTGGTCTAGTCCTCAGATTGATACCGTGGGAACCGACCACAGCCTGCTTGCCTGCAACGGTCAGAAAGCGTTTCCAAGCCCAACCATCGACAGTGGATACAATTGGTGGGGGTTCGGCCGCCGGTTTCGGTTTAGCTTGATCGTCCAGGCCAATGGCAGCAAGGGAAACGCTCACCTGGACAAATGGCTTCTTCTGCATACGAACGACGATGATAGTACCGGCCGGAATGAGTTTCTTAATATCGCGATTGATATATAAAGTTGCGCCGCCGGCATTAACCTGAGCCAAATCGTCATGGCTGAAGATCGAATCGGCCAATACCCAGCCTTTGACAAACGGGCCGGCCGGTTTCTTCCACCCTAACAGAGGCAATAAATACCGGGTGGGATCGATTATCTCGTACGGCCAATTATCGTATTTGGCGTCCTTCTTCTTCAGAGTGATGTGGAGATGCGAACCGAAGCTGTTGCCGGTGTTATCAGCCAGGCCTAGTACTGTGCCTGCTTCGACGATTTGACCCGTTCGTACGAACACTTTTTGCAAATGCGCGTAGACAGTCTTGTAACCATCCTGGTGAGCGACGCGAACGTGGATGCCATAATTATGCCCGCTCGGATTATTATTGATCCGGAATACTTCCCCAGGGGCTACGCAAAAGACTTTGCTCCCAATAGGAGCTTTGATATCGATGCCATCATGCCCCGGAAGCCCGAATTGCGCATAATTTAATGGATTAGCCCCAAAATGTTGCGTTATGACTGGATATTCTGTGGGCCAGACCTCAAATCTGAAATCCCCCATCCTGTTTCCTATTCAGTTACCGGCACTACATGTAGATTATGTCATGTAGTCTAGCCCAAATATGGGTGAGAAGCAAACGATCCTGGCGATTGATTAAAACGGGTTTCATCATTGGAAAAAGGCTATTAGTAGAACGCCGCTTGCTTGTGGCCTCGGCGCTTCACCATTTGAATTAGTTCAGATCCGCAAGGATGAAATAAATACTAAAAGGGATCGGATATTTTGCTCAAAGACTACCTCACAGTAGAATTAAACGATGAGCTTCTTAAAGAGACTATTTGGTAGTGAAGATTCAAATCAAAACCGAAAGGCGGACCCCGAAGGCTTTTTTGTTTACGTTCAGTGCGACCGATGCGAGGCAAAGGTCCGCTTACGAATTAATAAACAATACGACCTGAGTCCGACCGATGATGGCTATGAATGGCATAAAACCATCGTGGATAGCCGGTGTTTTCAGAGAATACCAACGGTTGCCCATTTTGATCGTGGCCTAAATATGACGCATGCCGACATTCAAGGCGGCCGGTACATCTCCCTTGAAGAATATGAAGCGAAAGAGGTAAGCCAGCCCACCGACTCTGAAGAAGAGGACGGCTAAATTCTAGCTGTCTAATCAACAATTTCGCTTCAAATGATTTTGTCTGCCACAATCGACTCGTGAATGGGCAAACTGTTATCATGGATCAATCGTCAGAAAAAGATATCATGCTCTATACCTCAAAATGGTGCGCCCAGTCAGTGCGCGTGGAA
>JAHEJP010000484.1 GCA_024638855.1 Chloroflexota bacterium | reverse complement strand
AAGGCAGCCCGATAAAAAGCATAAAGATAAGCATAGGCAATGAGTGTCAATCTCCTCAATCCGCGGTTATGCTTCCTGAAAAAGAGCATCTTTCCTCGAGCCCATTGGTAAGCGATCCATGGACTCGGCCTGGATTCACCGATTCGATGCCACATCTTGGCCGACGGAATGCACCAAATTTGCATGCCTGCCTTTTGTATACGTAGACATAAATCCGGTTCTTCGAAATAAACGAAATAGTCCGAGTCAAATCCGTTTGTTGCTTCCAGTGCCTTTCTTGTTAACAAAAACCCTGTGGACCAAGCAAAATCAACCTCGAATGGTTCGCCGTAGGATGGGCCGTCTATACTTCCCTTGCCAGGTTCAGTCGTCGTGTAAAACCATCCGTTTTGTAAGGCTCCAATTGACCAGATACGATTTGGATCGTCGAGATAATATATTTTACCGACCAGAATCCCCGCCTCTGGAAAAACTTTCGACGCTGATACGAGCTCATCCAAATACTCAGGGCCAAGAACCGCATCGGAATCTAGTCGTAGGACGTAAGCAGGTTCATGCGTCCAGGATCTTTCGAAACCAATATTGGAAGCCCCTACGGCGCCCAAGTTAACAGACAACTCGATTATCTCCACTTGGGGAAATTCTTTTCGCGCTGCCGCTGCTGAACCATCTGTAGAAGCATTGTCAATGACCAGGATATGGATATTCGAATAGGACGAGCTAAAGATTGAGGCAAGGCATCTAAGAAGATCTTCTCGCCGATTCCATGTGGGGATGACAATGCAGACTAACGGCCGATCGTTCATATATAACCATTTAGACAGTAAAGATGCAATAAGGTACCATGAGACATAAAATTGCCTTGATCAAAGTGTTAATTCTAACAAGCGGCATAACCAACGTCCAGAGAGCCTGAGTTTAATGCAGATAGGCGATCTCTAAATGATTATAGGCCCCCAGATTAAGTATTGATCGATGAAAGAAAACCAAAAAGCAAGTAAATCAAGTAGCAGTCAGGAAAAAGAATTGCGTCGAGAAAAGAAGGCTGTGCAGAACTTCTACGACAATATTGGCTGGCAACGACCGGACGATGACCACTTCGTCGATACGATACGTTATGAGGATTTGCGCCCGGTTTCTCAAGAGTATTATCATGCGTGCCATCTTAGAGTCAACGATTTCTTAGCCAACCAAGGTGATTTATTGCTTGACGTCGCTTCCGGTCCAGTTCCTCATCTGGAGTACCTTACCTATTCCGAAAATTACAGTCATCATTTATGTGTCGACCTATCCACGACTGCTTTGAAAGAAGCTGGTATCAAGCTTGGGCAAAAGGGACTTTATGTCCTGGGTGATATCACCAAACTTCCATTCCCGAACGATTCTATTGATGGTATCGTTTCGATCCACACGATATATCACGTACCGCAAGATGAACAAGAGGGAGCCTTTCGTGAAATTTGGCGTGTGATAAAGCCTGGATCAACGGCCGTCGTAGTATATCATTGGGGCGATCATTCGTTATTAATGAATGTCAGCCTGTTTCCCTATCACATCTACCGTGCTCTTCGAAAGTTGTTACGGCACCTACGCAGTCGTTTGATACCAACAGGCGAATCAATTGAGCCCAAGTTGTATTTTCATGCTCATGATTATCAGTGGGTTACCAAACATCTGAGCGATCTAAATCATGAGATCGTTTCCTGGCGAAGCGTAAGTATGGAGTTTCTACAATTCTATATTCATGAGCGCCTATTTGGTAGACAGATCCTACATGCCATATTTTGGCTTGAAGGTAGATTCCCGAGCCCATTAGGCCGGCTTGGACAATATCCGATGATCATCCTGAAGAAGCCAGATCAAACATAGGGTAGGTCATAATTTCCGACGACTCGCGCCCAAGCACCAGGCGATCTTGGTCAAATATATGGCTGGCAAAGTTTTGGCATACTTATGAAGAATTGATGGCTTCTGCATTATGATGCAAAGTGTTATCCAGAAGGCAATAATGGGCGAGAGCCAGGCAAGCAGATGTCGATGCTGCAGGATGAGGGGCGCTTGTATGAGGTCAGGATTGTTGAGGCGAACCTGCCTCATATAGTAGCCGGAATCGGCGCAGTCCTTCCATACGGCTTGTAGTGTAGCACGACTATGATCGTGAAAAATACGAGCTGCCGGCTGGAAATATAGTTCTTGACCGCTGCGGTAGACGCTTGTTGACCATGCCATATCCTCCCCCCGTTTCAACTCTGGATCGAATAGGCCAACCGTATCGAAGATAGGCCGAGCCACAGACAGATTCAATGTTGGAAGAAATAGCCGTTTTCCCGGGTGATTCGTCGTCAGGTAATCATGAAACAAGGTTAGATTATAACTCAATTGCCAATAATTTTTTCCGGCCGGCAACACCCCCCCACCAAGGACCGCATGCCCGGCCTCATGGCCGGCAATATGTTCGAATAACCATCCTGGCTGGGGCAAACAGTCGCTATCTAAGAAGATAAGAAGGTCTGCATTTGCGGCCTCGATCCCAATATTTCGAGCTGCTCCTGGGGTTACAGGCTGCTCGGTGTCAATCAGTCGAGCCCGGCTGCCCGGCGGGATGAGTTTCCTATCATCTTTGCCAACAACTAATATTTCAGCTAACTTATCGGCCTCATTCTGGTCTTCAATCGCCGCTAACACGCGATCAATCATTGGCGAATTGAGACTGGGGATGATGATGGTTATTGAGGTTTTCATTTTCGTTATTATAGAGCTTCACGGAATATTGTTGAAGAAAAAAGGAAGAAGTTGCGCATTTTATCTGCCTGACTGATTTCGAAGCAGTTCCATCTGCTCAACCAGTCGTTGCCATTCGAATCTGGAAGCATCGCTTCTAATATTCACTTCGAATTCGGGACCGAGATGCTGTTCAAAAAATCGAATGATCGCTTCGGCGAGCGCACTCGGATCCTCGGGTGGAACCAGCAGGCCGGTCTGGCCGTCATCGACGGCTTCAGGCAAACCGCCTACATTGGTTGTTATTACTGGCTTGTTTTGGCCAAAAGCAGCCTGAACAACAGCGCTCTGGGTGGCACTTCGGTATGGCAAAACAACCACATCGCATCTGGCGATGCAGCTTATCAACTCTTCGTTAGCCAGGTAACGATCGACTATTGTAACCTGATGCTCAAGCCCCAAGTGCTCGATCTGGTCCAGATAACGCCCTTTGTCATCCCAAAATTCGCCAGCAACGAGCAAATGTATCTTTCGCTCAGCCAGAACCATTGGCATTGCCTCTAATAAAATGTCCAGGCCCTTATACTCGCGGACGATACCGCAGAATAAAATAAGTGGCCGGTCTGAGGGAATATTGGCTGGCAGCGAAGTCCCCGCACTATGCGCCAAGGCACCAAAAGTGGGAAGGGGTGAAACGCGAATATTCGCTTCATGAAATAGGCCGCGCAAAT
>JAHEJP010000483.1 GCA_024638855.1 Chloroflexota bacterium | reverse complement strand
TTGCGGATTGAGGAGCTGATTCAGGATCTGAAACGCAATTACACCATCATTATCGTGACTCACAATATGCAGCAAGCTGCCCGGGCCTCGGATTACACGGCTTTCTTCAATATGGATGAGGATCGGGCCGGATACCTGGTGGAATATAGCGTGACCAATGATATTTTTACCAGCCCTAAAAATGAACTGACAGAACAATATATCACCGGCCGATTTGGATAGAATCACCTTTTCAACTCTAAAGAAAAGTGGGAAGATATTATACAGAGAAGCAATTGACATTGAAGGATCTGAAATTGTAGGGAGCTAACAGAAAGAGGAAAAGATGGTGCGTTCGAACTTTGAGCGAGAACTACAAAAACTACGGAATCAGATCTTAACTTTAGGTAGCCAAGTAGGCGAAAATATCGTGCTTTCGGTTGATGTCCTGCTGGATAGAAACATTATAGCCGCCCGGCGACTCATCGCCGGGGATAAGGAAGTCAATCAAAAACGAATCAAAATCATGAACGAGGCTTTGACCCTCATCGCCACCCAGCAACCAATGGCGGGCGATATGCGCCTGACGGCTGCCGCCTTAGAAATCAGCGGCGAGCTAGAGAGAATTAACGACTATGTTAAGGGAATCGCTCGAATTACCCTGATGATCGGCCCGGAACCGATACCCAGTGCCTTAGATGGTTTGCCACGCATGGCTGAGAAGACGAGAGATATGCTCAACAGGGCTCTCGATGCCGCCAGTCGAAGTGATGCGGATCTGGCCCGGGCCATTCCGGCCGAAGATGACGAGGTCGACGAATTGTTCAACGAAACCTACCGGCGATTGGTGACATTTGTCAGCCAAAATCCAGATAAAATAGAATTGGCCAATCACCTGGAATGGGCGGCCCACAATTTAGAGCGGGCGGCCGATCGGGTGACGAATATCTGCGAGTGGGTGGTATATATCACCACCGGCGAATACATTGAAATGGATTCTGAATTAGAAGCTCCTCCACCTCAAGGGTAAAGTGATGTCCAAGAAAAAAGTACTCTTCCTCTGCACTGGAAACTCTTGCCGCAGCCAGATGGCGGAAGGGTTTATCAAACACGATCTATCGAAAAAATGGAAGGCTTATTCGGCCGGTACAGAGCCATCCGGTTATGTTCATCCATTGGCCATCGAGGCCATGGCCGAGTTAGGGATCGACATTTCTAAAGGAAAGTCGAAATCTGTAGAGCAGTACAAGAAGAAAAAATTCGACCTGGTGGTAACGGTTTGTGACAAGGCGGCCGAGAATTGCCCGGCCTGGCTTGGGAAAGGTCATGTCGAGCACATCGAGTTTCCCGATCCGGCCGAAGCCGAGGGCTCACACGAAGAGAAGATGCAGGTGTTCCGGACAGTCCGCGACGATATTCGCCGTCGGGTCATTTATTATCTGGCCAACGGCCGGGTATTGGTCCCTAGTTATTCAGAAAGTAGAGTTGACATTAAATAGATGTTGAGTGCATAACGGCTTCCACAATGTCTCCTGCTAAATTCATCCCTCATAGTCCCCAAGCTCCAAATTGAAAAAGAGTCGGTTAGGATCGCTTTTAATTTTCATTTTTGGGTGCCCGAAAGACTTGTCAACAGACTGGATCAATTTATTAACAAAGATTGTACCCATTTACTTGCCTCAAAATTGGTCCGGTCTCTGCAAACACTGCCTGAAAACTTGTTCGTACACCTAGATTTTATATCACTCTCAAATTTTGCCGTTTCCTGGTAAAATAATGAGTCTGCCGGTTGTACAATGACGTTTGTCACCCGCTTATGTGCTATCTGTCACTCCCGGTAAATTCGCCATCGTCCTAAAATAGGAAAGGTATAAAAAAAGATTGGAGGAAAAACCTTATGACTGATCAAAACTCCACGGCTGGCGGAAACGGCCGCCAGCCAGGAGCAAGCAAGTATGTTTATTTATTTAACGAAGTTGAAGTAGCCGAACAATATGTCGGCGGAGAATGGGACGGCGTCCGTTCACTGTTAGGTGGTAAAGGCGCAAATTTGGCCGATATGACCCGTGTCGGTGTACCCGTACCCCCGGGTTTCATCGTGACCACCGAAGCATGCAACGCATATTTAGCGGCTGGCGAACAATTTCCCTCCGGTATGTGGGAAGAAGTATTAGAGGCGGTTAAAGCGACGGAAGAAGCGACCGGTAAACAATTTGGCAATCCCCAAAATCCATTACTCGTTTCCGCTCGTTCGGGCGCTAAGTTCTCCATGCCCGGCATGATGGACACGGTATTAAACATCGGCTTGAATGACAAAGTTGTGGAGGGCTTAGCTGCGTTAACAGGCGACCGTCGCTTTGTATTTGATTCCTATCGCCGCCTTATCCAAATGTTTGGCAGTGTCGTACTCGGCGTGTCCGACGAACATTTTGAGGAGGTCATTACCAAACAACGCGAGAAGCGTGGTGTGACCTCGGATTCGGATATGACGGCCGAGGATTGGGAAGAAATCACCAAACAATTCAAAAAGATCTTCCGCCGGTATACAAAAATCGATTTTCCCGAAGATCCTTACGAGCAACTGAAGATGGCCACAGAGGCCGTATTCAGTTCTTGGAATGGGAAACGGGCTATCGACTACCGTAACGCGGCCGGCATCGCCCACGATCTGGGCACGGCCGTGAACATCGTGACCATGGTATTTGGCAATATGGGCGATACCTCGGCTACGGGCGTCGCCATGTCGCGGAACGCCTCTACCGGCGAGCCGGAACTTGAGGGCGATTTCTTGATTAACGCCCAGGGCGAAGACGTGGTTGCCGGCATCCGCAAAACCGAACCGATGAGCAGCCTCAAGGCGGCAATGCCCGAACTCTACAATGAATTTGCAGAGATCGCTCATAGGTTGGAAGGTCATTACCGGAACATGCAAGACCTGGAGTTCACCATCGAAAATGGCAAGCTGTGGTTGTTGCAAACGCGGGATGGAAAACGCACTGCTCAAGCTGAAGTGCGAATTGCGGTCGACATGGTAGAAGAAGGTCTCATCAGCAAGAAAGAAGCTGTGCGCCGGGTTCATCCGGACCAGGTTGACTTTTTTTTGCACCCTCAGCTTGACGATGAAGCGCGCAAGGATATCCAACCTTTCGCCGAGGGGTTGAATGTCTCTCCAGGGGCGGCCGTTGGCGTGGTAGCTTTCGATGCCGATACGGCCGAGCGCTGGGCCAAGGAAGATGGCAAAAAAGTTATTATGGTCCGGCCGGAGACGAAACCGGACGATGTCCATGGCATGTTAGCCGCCCAGGGCATCCTGACCAGCCGTGGCGGCCGCACCAGCCACGCCGCGCTGGTGGCTCGCCAATTCGGCACGCCGGCCGTGGTTGGCGTGAGTGAACTGGATATTGACCTCATCGGCCGGCAGATGTCCATAGGCGACCTGGTGATTAAAGAAGGCGAATGGATCTCTCTTGACGGC
>JAHEJP010000482.1 GCA_024638855.1 Chloroflexota bacterium | reverse complement strand
GATTTCCAATTTACGGCAAAGGATACAGCCGTCATTGCTGCTGCTTTGGAAAATGTCGGCTTTGGGCTGATCGAGGTCGGACACGGAATTGGGTTGAATGCTTCGAAGGCCGGCAAGGGTTTTGCAGCCGCTTCTGATGAAGAGTATATGCAGGCAGCTGCCAATACCCTCAAGCACGCCCGATGGGGGATGTTTTTCATCCCTGGCATCGGTCGACATGAGGATATTGAAATGGCATCCAGGTATGGCATGCATTTTATTCGAATTGGTACCAACGCCACAGAAGTTATCGCGTCTGAAAAATATGTTGAGCACGCCAAGAGATTAGGATTGTATGTCTCAGCAAACCTGATGAAGTCATATGTGCTATCTCCCAAGGAGCTCGCCAGTCAGGCAAAAATTTCTGAATCGCTAGGCGCTGATCTTATTTGCCTGGTCGACTCGGCTGGTTCAATGTTGCCCGATGATGTGAAAGCCTATTTTACAGAAATGCGAGATGTTCTGACAATACCTATTGGGTTTCACAGCCATGATAATCTCGCCTTGGGTATGGCGAATGTCTTAACCGCAATCGATTACGGGGCGCAGTGTGTGGATAGCACTATGCAAGGCATGGGGAGAGGGGGAGGGAATCCAGTTACAGAGGTGTTAGTCACTGTTCTGAAGAAACGTGGTATTGACTTGGGGATCAATCTCAATCGTTTGATGGATATCAGCGAAAATCTAATCAAACCTCTGCTTCGGGATAAGGGATGGAACCCCATCGATATCACATCAGGTTATGCAGGATTCCATTCCAGCTATCTGGGGACGATCCTAAAATATGCTAATCTTCATCATGTGGACCCGCGTGATTTGATTGTTGGCGTTTGTGAGGCGAATCAGGTCTACGCTCCCGAAGAAATAGTCGAAGAGGTGGCGCGGCAGCTGCAAAAGAATCAACCCGCCAAGGCTGGGCTTCACGTTGTAGCGCTCCCGCGTCTTGATTTTCCGGATCCAAAGAAAGGAGAGACCTCTGATGATACACTTGCTGTGGCAATGCAACAGGTTGCCCATGAAGTTAGAGCGACTGCTATAAAGAGAGGAAAACTTAGCGTCTTAAACATCGTCGCCGCTTTGGAGCCCATTGGCGAGACGACTGTTTCTCGTTTTATCCAAGAAGAATTTGACTATGTCATTGGCAGTGTTGAAGTGGACAATCAAGATCAACTGAAACTAGTGGTAGATGCTATTGACGGAAATGTAGACTTTTTGCTGGTCGATTCCGATGCGAAACCATATTTAAGTCACTCATTAGAGAGCTTGGCCGATAAATTTGCAAAAAAAAGCCGTGTAATAGGCTATAAGGACAACGACGTCTGGGTACGGAGTGTGATTCAATCGCTGGGAGCTATGCTTAAAAAATTGGCAGGACATCGTATAACGGTTTACGGTGCGGATAGCCTTGCCCTAAGATTCGTTCTATATTTAATTGATGAGGGCGCTCAAGTCACACTAACCGGTAAAGATTACGGGCAGATCAAAACTTATGCCAAAGCTTTAATGCAAATTGTTTCCAGTCAAGTAAACATACGAGTCGAAATCGACCCGGTCATAGCCGCAAAGGAGGCAGAAGTGTTGGTAAGGTTTGATCGTGAGCCACCTTTGACCAGCCGGCAAATGGTGGAGGCGCTGGCGCCCAATGGTATCGTATTTGACGCTGGAATCGGGTGTGTGTCTGGTGCAGCTATCGACTATTGTAACGAATTTGGCATTAAGATTATTCGACCGGACATGCGTGCTGCATTGGCGGCTGAATTGGCTTCATTGTTGGGGGCAAGTCACATCGTAAATGAAATAATGGGGCGAGGTGAATTGTCAGGCGTTCCAGTGGTGGCCGGAGGGCTGGTGGGTCGATTTGGGGAAGTTGTATTGGATTCGATTTCAAATCCATCGAAGGTGGTTGGTGTGGCAGATGGACGCGGTATGGTGATTTACGAAAAACGCCCGGAATTTGAAAAAAACTTGTTTAGAGTCGAGAACGAAATCTTGAACAAAAAGGTTCTTTGATGAAAAAGAGATTGATGATTCTCGGTGCGTCGAGATACTACATTCGCTCTATAATAGCCGCAAAAGAGTTAGAATGTGAGGTAATTGTTACCGATCGAAATTCCGAGGCAGATGGATTTGCTTATGCGGATTACCATGATGTCGTGGATATTTCTGATATTGAAGGATCTCTTGAAGTGGCGAAGAAATATGCTATAGATGGAATCGTTCCCGTAAATGACTTTGGCGTAAGAACCGCCGCTGCTATAGCGGAAGAATTAGGATTATCAGCTATTGGCCCAAAAGTTGCCGAATATGCTACTGACAAGGCATATATGAGAAATAAGTGGAAGCAAACAGGGGTGCCTTCTGCAAAATATGAGGTGGTCCAGTCACTTGAGGAAGCCTATTTGGCGGTGGAAAAGTTAAACAGATGGCCCTTGGTGCTAAAACCAGCTGACAGCCGAGGTGGCGCAAGCCGTGGTGTGTCAATGGTTGTTAGCAGAAATGGAATCAAGGACGCTTTTGAATTTGCACAGAGTTTTTATGAAGACAAATCGGTCGTCATAGAAGAATTTTTGGAAGGCATAGAGCACAGCATAGAGACCATAACCTATAATGGTGAAACACACGTGCTAGCCGTTTCGGATAAGGTTAAAACGCCACCTCCTTTCAGAGTAGACAAAAGCGTGATCTATCCAACCATTCTTAAGGGAGAGAAATTACAGAGAATTCAACAGGTTGCAAAAATGGCTGTGCAGGCTATAGGGATTAATATAGGTCCAGCTCATGTCGAATTATGTTCGACGAAAGATGGTCCAATCCTTTTTGAAATTGGCGCCCGTTGCGGAGGCGGTGGCACGCCCGATCCAATCGTTCCATTTTTAACAGGAATTGAAATGTTCAAAGAGGTGGTCAGACTTGCCTTGGGAGAAATGCCTCAACAGTTGGTTCCTTCTTACACAAAAGGATGTGTTTATCACTTTATTACACCTAAGCCAGGCAGAGTTAAGAGGATCAGAGGCTTAGAGGATATCAAAAAATGGGACAATATTCTCGATTGTGAAATATTTGTTGGAGAAGGTGACGAAGTAAGATTAGTAAGGATCGGAGGGGACCGGGCTGGATTTATCATCGCAGGTGGTGAAACTCGAGATGATGCATTGACTTTAAGTAATCGAGCAGAACAACTCATTACATTTGAATATTTTTAGAAAGTATGTACTTGTGAAAATAAGCTTTGGCAAGCGTTTGCTTTAATTCACTATATATTATTCGGTCTGAAAAATTATCTGATTTAGCACGAAGTATTGGTCGCGGCGCAGGTTATGAATTTGATTAACAGGTAAATTCTAAATTATGTGTGGAATAACAGGAATTGTTAGTCTTAATGGTGGGCATGTGGAACCAAAGGCTGTGAAAGCCATGTG
>JAHEJP010000124.1 GCA_024638855.1 Chloroflexota bacterium | reverse complement strand
CTACGGCAACAATCCCGGTTGTGGAGGACGAACCAGTTGCACCGACTTTAGCCGCAACCGAATTAGCGCTCCCGACTGAGCCGGTCCAGTCGACTGTCGAGCAGCCGGAAGCCACCCAGCAGCAGCCGACCGAATTGCCGGCCGAATCAACGGCGACAGTAGCGCCGCCAACCGAAGTTGCCGTATTCAACGGCGGCTATGAAAACACATATTTCCGAGGTTCAGAGACGTCGCCTGTCACCCTCATCGACTACTCCGATTTTCTCTGAGGCAATTGCCGAGCCTACGTGTTAGGCGCTGAACCGGAAATCATTGCCAACTATGTCGACCAAGGAGTCGTGCGACTCGTTTTCTGGCCCATGCTGGATCACGGCAACGCCAGCCTCAACGCCCATGCGGCCGCGGATTGTATCGGCCGGCAAAGTGTGGATGCTTTTTGGCAGGTACACGATCAATTTTTCGTCAATCAGGGAGAGCTTTGGCAGGCGAACAAGGATTATTTCGTGAAAGCTGCTGTGGCCAACGGCGTCGATCAGGCGACTTTTGAGGAATGCTATGATAGCGGGGTCGGACATGCCACAGTGACGGAATTAGATAGCATACGTCGCAATCTTGGGATATTTAACCGGCCAACCTTTAACATCAATGACCAGCTCCTTGTCGGTTCGCAACCCTTTAGCGTGTTCCAGAGCTACATCCAGGCGGCGCTCGATGCAGGATCTTAGGCACCCGTGATTGTTGCCATGAAACGATTTTGGAGAGATAAATGAATTTGAGCCTGGATGGAAAAGTAGCTATCGTGACTGGCGCTGGGCAGGGATTAGGCGAAACTATTGCCAGGACACTGGCCACTGCCGGGGCCCACGTCGTTGTCGACGACCTGAATCCCGACCGGGCGGAACGCGTGGCTAAGAAGATCCTTTCAGCCGGAGGTCAGGCCATCGCTGTCGCAGCCGATGTCAGTAGCAAATTTCAATGCGTTAAGCTGGTCGAAGCCGCCAGAATAGAATGGGGCCGGCTGGATATCCTGGTGAATAACGCCGGCATTGAACCAGTTTCCCCGATTCTAAAGCTGGATGAATGGGATTGGGATCGCTGTATCGATGTCAACCTCAAAGGCACCTTCTTGATGAGTCAGCTTTGCGGCAGGGTGATGGCTGAAGAAAATCAGGAGCGGGGCGGAATTATCGTCAATATTAGCTCTATCGCCGGCGTCGAGAGTCCTTTGATGCACCGGGCCGCCTACTGCGCCAGCAAAGCAGGCATCGTCGGCTTTGCCCGCGAATGTGCGCGCGAGTTTGCCCCATATGGCATCCGTGTGAATACTATCGTGCCCGGCGTTTTTGAGACGCCTATGACGGAGAACGCGCGGCAAAATCCAGAAATAATGGCTAGATGGAAACGGGAAATCCCTCTGGACAGGCTGGGTTATCCTCAAGAAATCGCTGATGTGGTGCTTTTCCTTTGTTCCCCTGGCAGCAGTTATATGACAGGCAGCACAATCACGGTGGATGGGGGCAAAGTTATGCGCTAGCTTGGTGGGCCAAAGGCTGTGTGCTAAACTTCGAGCAGCTGTTTCTAAACTGCCGCAACACATGGAGGTAGGCAGATGGGTGACGAAAGTGCCCCAGAGACCGGTCAGAATAGTTCTCAAAGTGACCGTCCAGAATATTTGAAGTTTGCGGTTTTTTTAGCCGTCCTTTTAGCCATTGTGCTGGTGGTAGCCCTTGTTGTTCCGCCTTTTTTTAGCAACATCGTGCCTTCTGTATTGGGCCTGGATTCAACTTCTCCCGCCGAGTCCGTACCGGCGAGTGGTTTTGAAGTAGCTCCAGAATCGGGTTTAGGGGGTTTACCATTGGAGACTGAAGCTTCGCCCCAGACACACACGGTCCAGGAAGGGGAATCGTTGCAACAAATCGCGGTCTCTTATGGCATAACGTTGGAGGCCCTGGCGGCGGCCAACAATATCATCAACCCCCACCAGATTTCTTCAGGGACGGTTCTGGTCATCCCCCAAGCTGAATGAAAAAACTAACCATTAAGATCAATCTCTAGCGACTTCGTTGCGAACGGCTGCTTCTAGCCTTGCCACGATAACTGGGAGCCTTCAGAACAAAGAAGGTGCTCCTGCCCTCATCCATCATCCGCGATTCGAGACGTGGATCCAGCTCTTTAATCGGTGTCGCGGTATTTATCACTGTTGGCAATCTAGCGATGTAACGGTGATTCAGTAGCTGGTATAGCTTTTCCCTGGCCCATGGCGTGGCGCTTTCGGTACCAAGATCATCCAGCACCAACACCGGCGATGTTCTAACCTCGTTGAAGCGGCGATCGTAGCGGATGACGCTAGACGGACTATAGGTAGCCCGCAAGTGATCCAACAAATCAGGAACGGAGATGAAGAGGACGACCTCGCCTTTTCGGGCTAAATGGTTGGCGATAGCGGCCGACAGGTGTGTCTTGCCATTTCCATGAGCGATGCTATTGAAGATTAGCCAATCTTGCGGATTTTCGGCAAAGTTTTTGGCCGTCTCAAAGGCTCGATTGATATTATTTGCTTCATGTTGGGGCAGTTCTCGTTCCCGCAGGTCAAAGGTGGCGAAAGTCTGGTCGGAATGAAAATCCAAGGTCGATAGATCGGGTTGCGTTTCATCAAAACCTGCTCGGCGAAAATCTGGAGCCGTTATGGTCAGCGTTTGCACCATCCGGTGATCGACAAGGCGTGATCGAATGCGACCTTCGATGGTCTCCAATTCTTGGTTTGTGGTCACCACGGTTGGTAGGCGAGCATTGTAACGATAGTTAAAGATCTGGTATAGCTTTTCCTGAGCCCAGTCTGTATTGCTCTGGGTGCCTAAATCATCCAGGATGAGTAAGGGGACGCTGCGTACTTGATCGAAACGTTCGTCGAAACTTGTCATAGCCGCAGGACTATAGGCCGCCCGCAAATGATCGAGAAGATCGGGCGTATTGACGAACAAAACCGGGTGCCCGTGGTCTATCCGGTAATTGGCGGTGGCGGCCGCTAGATGGGTTTTACCGCAGCCATAGCCGCCCTTCAGAACCAGCCAGCCTTGGGGCTCCTTTGCGAAACGTTGGACAGCCTCATAAACTAACTTCAACCGTAGCTGTTTGGCGGGCGCCAGGCCAACGCCTTCGGTCAAGAAATTTTCAAAAGTACAATCGATCAGAGAACCCAGTTCACTAATACGAAGCAGTCGTTCATATCGGGTGGCCTCGTGACCTTCGAGGCGACAGGAGCATTCGACAGCCCGGCCAAATTGGGGATGCTCCGGACCGACATCGGGAACAATAAAACCTAGCCCACCACACTTGGGGCAATTGGGCTTTCCTCCGCCAGGTTTAACTTGTCCCGGCGGGGGTGGGCCACCACTTTCTAGTTTACGTTCATTGTTTGACAATGTCTTGATATTCGTCAGGGATTTGTCGTCGAAGCTCTTTTTGAGTATCTCGGCCGCTGATTCCATCTTTCTTGCCTTCCTGTCGCCATCGTTTCAGGATTGACTGGACATATCGCCACTTGCGTGCATTATTTTCGACGGCGAGCTCGATCGCGTCTTTAATCCATTCAGGCGGGTAGGTCTGTTCAGCATCGCGTAATTGGTCAGCGATAAGGGGGGTCAAGGAACCAATGTTTTGCTCGTAGAGGATGAAAATGTTCGGCCGTTCAGCCAACAAGGTGATGGGCAAATCGTCATCCGGATTAGGTCGCCATTCACCCCGAGTAATGCCCTCTACGGCTGCTCGTCCCTTCACCGTATTCATGAAATAGAGATCCACGATGCCGTTGGCGCTTCCCACGCTGACATGTAGCAGCGTGCCCCGGGCCACAGCTCGCTCGACGCCGTCTGTCACGGCTTCGGCCGCCAGCGTAGGCGTCGGTCCCATACTTTTTATAAACTCGGTATCGTTCAAAAAGTCTACAAGTCGTATGTAACGCACCGGACCTTCTTTTTGGGATAAGGCCCAAAATACATAGAGCGTTACCTTCAATTCGGATAGATCATCGATGATCGGCAGTAGATCGCTGAAGAATAAGTTTGGCACCAACGTGAAGCGTTGTTTGCCTTCTGGAAATCCGGGGAAGCCCTTCATATCACGCTCACAAGGTGATCTCTTGGCGCTGGAGATTACGGAAGGTTGCTAATTGTCCGTGCCAATAGAGATCGACGACGGCCGTAGGACCATTACGGTGCTTGGCCACATTAATCTCGGCGATATTTGGCCGTTCACTGCTGTCTGGATTGTAATACTCATCGCGGTAGATAAATATCACCACGTCGGCATCTTGCTCGATACTGCCGCTATCACGCAGGTCGGAAAGCTGGGGTCGTTTATCCTGGCGCTGTTCCACTGCCCGGCTTAACTGGGAGGCGGCTACCAGGGGTACGTCTAACTCTCGAGCCAGTCCTTTCAGTGAACGTGATATTTCGCTGATTTCTTGCACCCGGTTATTTTGTGCTCTCTCCGCATACATCAGTTGCAGGTAATCGATCATGATCAGGTCCAGACCATGCTCGGCGTACAACCTTCGCGCCTTAGTACGCAGTTGCAGGGGAGTAATGGATGGCGTATCGTCGATGAACAGTTGACTTTCAGATATTCGCCCAACTGCCTCGTAAAAGATCGGCCATTCTTGATCCTGCAAGTCACCGCGACGTAAGCGCTGAGAATCGATACGCGTCTCGGCCGCGATCATCCGTTGAACCAACTGCTCTCCCGACATCTCAAGGCTGAAAATAGCAACGCGCTTACTATGGCGACGTGCGGCCGCCTGGGCGATGGCTAGCTGCAGAGCCGTTTTGCCCATACCAGGCCGGGCGGCCACAATGATGAGATCTGATTTGTTTAACCCGCCAAGCAATTTATCTAAATCGCTGAAACTAGTTGGCACGCCGATGACATCATCACCTCGAGCATGGAGTTCCTCAATGCGATCGAGATAATTACGGGCTATTTCTTTTACGGGTACTAGATCTCGATTTGTGCGTTCTTCACTGATGCTGAACAGAGATTGTTCTGCCCGATCCAGGACCACATTGACATTTTCATCTTCGTCGTATGCCAGGTTGGCGATGGTCGAGGCTGCAGAGATCATCCGGCGGCGAATAGCAGCCGATTCCACGATCTTTCCGTAAGAACGGGCGTTAATGGATGTGGGCACCATATTGATGAGGCCAATGATATATGCCTCGCCACCCAGGTTTTCCAGTTGGTTGCGGTGGCGCAATTCATCCGTAAGGGTGATGACGTCTACCGGATCACGCCGCTCGTTCAGGTCCAGGATTGCTTCGTAAATCCAGCGATTATGCTCGCGGTAAAATGTATCCGGACGCAAAAAAGTGGCCACTTCAAAGATTGCATCGCTGTCGATTAGCAAAGAACCCAAGAGAGCTTCTTCGGCTTCTACATTATTTGGAGGTACGCGATCGAGTGAGCTCATGTCTAATAAATGTAAAACGCGAAACGTCCAGCGCATTTGGTCGCGGCACGTTTCACGTTTTGAATCAGGAAATTGTTACTTTTGAAGATACAGAAGAATGTCACATCCACCCAAGCAGCAATCAGGGGTCACGTGTTGCTTCCATTACACCTCATTCATCGCCTTCGAAATCGTCAAAATCCAGTGTATCAACGAAATCCTTGAACGCATCCAATTTTTCCGATTCTTCGCCAGAGATTTCTTCTTCATTGACTTCTGGTTCAGGCATTATGCCTGCTTCATCAATGACCTGTTCATCGACAAATATCGGCACCTTAGCTCTCACGGCGACAGCGATGGCATCGGACGGCCGGCAATCAATTTCAGTCATCTCACCTTGAACGTCGACAAACAAACCAGCATAAAAAACTTGGTCGCGTAACTCATTAATCAAGATATGAGATACGGTTCCCCCGAGTTCTTCTATCACATTTTTCAGCAGGTCGTGGGTAACCGGCCGAGCGATTTCAACATCTTGCAATTCAATGGTAATCGCCTCCGCCTCACATGGTCCAATCCAAATGGGCAAACGCCGCTCCCCATCAATATCACGAAGCATGACAATGCGATGCTGAGAAATGAGACTGATACGAATGCTGTCGATGACGACTTCAATCATGAGATACCCTTCCTTGCTCAGGGACCCGGCTCACCTGGGCAATTAAAACAATAGAAAATTGTCTTTTTGCCTTTAAAGGAACCTAGAGTCCTGAGTTGAACATGGGAGCATTGTAGCATAAAAAAAACAAAATGTAACATGCCCGTGTCTTAAAACAAAACGTGATTTAGGGTCCCACCTTTTTTGTTTTTGTCACCCTTGCCGGTTGTGCCTTTCATTAAGATTTTGGTGTTCAATAGATTTTTGCAGGGACAAAAGCTTCCCCCATCAGTCAAAAGATGATGAATGTCGATAATCGATTTACTGAGATAAGATCCATTCCCTGTCTTGGTTTAGTAGAAATTTTAATTCACGTAAGGATACTTTGCCTGGGATCTTCACAAGCACCTCTGCCTTGCTGTTGTTCAATGTGATTTGTTGGACCTCGTAACCCTCTGCGCTGGCGGCCCGGGTGATATCAAGATACGATTTGGCCAGGGGATCCAGAAATTGGCCATCATTATTGATAACCCGCCCAACACTGACTATCAAGGCGTTCACCTTTTCATATTCGCCACCTTCCAAGGCGTCATTAGCAGCCTGCAACATCGTTTCCAGGGCAATATTCGTGGTCGAATCCGGATGGCGGCTAAAGTCGGCCGTGGCATCCAATTCCATAGCGACTTCCGGGGATGGCAACCAGGCATATAGGTAATAAGCGGTCGGATCATAAATCGTTTGGTAACGACGTACGAAATCGTAAAGTTGGATAGTCGCCCTTAAATCTGTGACTGTGGTTCGATCCCTGGGATAGCCAGAGATGTATTCCAGCCAATCCTCTTCAAGCTGTTCCAGGTTACGGTTGAAGTAGATCCGCAGATTCGCATCAATCGCCTGGGACAGGGTGGGGCCATCATCGGCCGAAGCATTGGTATAGAATGAACGAACTGCTGCCCAGCCATAAGTATCAACCAGATAACTGACCAGACTCGCCGCTTCCAGATAGCTGATCTCATGCTGGGTGGCATAAAAATTGTCTATCACCTGAGCTAGGGGAACGTAACGGTCCATTTCCACTAGAGCAGCCATCCGCTGGCCAAGATCCTCTTGCTGATAATGACCGCCTGTCGTCCAAACCGCTACCCCTTCTGACAGAAACGTGATCCGGTCTGGCGCAAATTGCTGGTCGATGAGGTGAACAGCTTCGTGAACCAATACCTCATGCAAACCACCGCCAGCATAGTCTCTATCTAGATAAGAGATAACCATCGACTCTATAGCATAGCCTCCTTGCCCAATCACGCGGTCGATAAGGTAAATTTCGTATGGGCTTTGAAGCCGCTCATCTAAGATTTCGCTAGCTACTTTAAAAGCGGCATCGACTTCTTGCAACAATTTGTCCAAATCCCGGTGGGCGGCAGTGCCGCTGACCACATGCACACTACAACATTCACTGCTTGTGGTCACCCAGGTCGCATCGGCTTCTGTCTTCGGTAGTTTGTCCCTTGGCTCGACAATAATTTCGATGCTAGCCTCATTATTAAAAGGATTTTCATCGCCGATCTGAATGCGGTCTTGCGGATCGAGGACGGCCGTGATCGTATGCGGGCCATCCTGGTTGATCGTATCCCAAACCCACTGGTATAAACCGACCGTATCACCGCTTAGTTTTCGCCAATTTAACTCACCGCTTACCACTTCATTACCATCGATAAGCACCCTAACGCCTACATCATTTGGTGCCAGGCCTCTGGGAACAACCGGGGCAATTTGAAAGCTGACCCGGTCACCGGCATAAACCGTTGGAACCGGATAGATCGTGATGTCATCGGCCTCTATAGTTAAATCTTGCAGAGCAATTCCTGCAGCGGTCGCTTCCGGTTCAGATGTCTCGCCTGGGGTCGGCGAGGATGGAGCTGGGATCGAGGTCGCCTCCTCGGTCTCTTCAGGTTCCGACTGTTGACTCGTTGGCGTGGGAGCCACTGTTTCTTCGACTATCGTAGCTGTTGGTTGAATCGTTACCGTCGAAAGGCTTTCAGCCGCGGCCATGTTAGTCGGTGAGACGGCTAGCTCTGGAGACGTACAGGCTGTTAGAACCAGCAAAATGGCAGTGAACAGCGGGATAATTGGCCAGACAAAATAGCGCATAGTCCTCTTCGTCAATCCTTATCTGCCCGATCCAAAAATCCGGCGTAGAAAGTTCGAAAAATTATCCCAGAAAGAGCGGCGCGGGGTTGGCCTGCTCGGGGGTTTGCGATCAGGAGTCGGTGGCTTTGGCGGCTCTTCTCTGGGCGGGCCTACAATGGCTGGCTCCTGAGCCGGAAAGCGGAACTTCAGGGCTTCAGCGATGGAAATGACATTGAGAGCCAGGGCATGTTCGGGGCTGTTACCAACCTCCCCTGCAAAATGTAAGCCTACGGCTTTTCCACTATCATCATCAACCCATACAGAACCAGAGTCTCCACCCGTGCTTATTTCTCCAAAACCTGTACCCGGTCTGGGGACAATTCGAACAACCTCCTCCAATGTATGGACACCTGCTTGGCCATAGCTAAGGGGGACCTTCATCTTAACACCGTCGATAAAGCCTTCAGTCAATCCCGTGCTACGCCCACTTTTCCAAACCATCATGCCCAACCGGGGGGCGGTCATATCCTCAATGGCTCTACCTTCGACGGTCGTCGATTGAACCGGCCGGTCGCCGGTCAGGCGAGCAACGGCCGCATCATAAGGGCCTAATACCCAGCGGCTTAATTCGGCCATGGTGTTTTCCTCCCGTGTCCCGCCATCGATCCAGCCTGGTTGCCAGATAGACAAGCCGGCTTCCACATCGCGTCGCCCGGCCAACACATGCCAGTTACTCAAGATCATCTCGTCGCCGGTATCCTGATCGATCACCTTGGCCCCTAGCGTACCGGCCGTACTGTATTTACAGCCAATGCTAACGCCAATTGGAATTACTTCATAACGTCCACCGCGCCCTTCGACGGCCGCTTCCGGCTTGACATCTACCAATGCCTGGGGGGCATAGGTCGCTTCTATGACATCCACCGGGATTCCCTCCACTTCCGTTGGAAACATCTCGGCATCACTCAATTCGGCCTCATCCTTTTTTCGGGCGACATGGACACGGATAGAGAGCTGTCCGGTCATTTCACCGCCGCTCCATTTGAAGCCCAGGTCGACTGCGGTGACGCCGTCTCTTTGCAGCCACTCATCGCGAACGGATTCAAGGGCCTGTTCGGCCTTGGCCATCTCTTCTGGGCTAATAGTTGACATGTCGTCCTCCTGAGCTATGAGATCCGAAATGCATTAGTGTTTGATCTCCGTAGGTTGGCCTTCGTGCAACATTGGGTTATTGGCTAAATCACACCCATCGACTAATTATACCCTGCCCTCAGCGTGCTTTCACCCTGAATGTATGGATATAAGCGAAGCCGAATCCTGTCGCCTATTGGCTATGAGACGGAACCAAACCATCTTTCTATCAATTGATCACTACTACAAGTTATTTCACTCGTACCCTATGCACCGGACATCACCAGCGTAAGGACACTCTTCTGCTATTATAGTCCGACTTCGTCAATTACCAACAGGACTGAAATCCCATAACTGCTAAGCGCAATAGCCTGCAATAAACCGCTGTTGATAAAGTCTATGTCCGAAGAATTAATGGCAGTTTACTTATCATACCTCCGTTGGTCACCTTTGGATTTGATGAGGAAGTTTTTTCCTGATGACAACCGGCAAGATGGCTTCTATGGTATAGTTTGATTCGGTACGAATTTGAAGAAAGGAGAGGGTCGCACACTCGAGTCAATCGATGAAGGATAAGACAAATAATAAATTGAACCGCTTCCCAGGACCAGCCTACCGCATCGAGAGCGAACGCCTGATCATTCGCTGTTGGGAGCCCAAAGATGCTCCTTTGCTAAAAGTGGCCATCGACGAGAGCCTGGATCATCTGCGGCCCTGGATGCCCTGGACTAAAAATGAACCGGAGAATTTGCAGACCAAGATCGATCGTTTGCGCAAGTTTCGCGCATATTTTGATTTGGGGCGCGATTACATTTACGGCATCTTTGACCTGCTGGAAGAGCAGGTGATCGGCGGCACAGGCTTGCATACCGGCCTAGAAGGTTCGGCACGCGAGATTGGCTATTGGATTCATGCTAAGCATATCAATCAGGGATTGGCTTTCGAAGCGACGGCCGCGCTCACCAAAGTAGCCTTTGAAGTTGAGAATGTGGATCGGGTGGAGATACATTGTGGTCCCAAAAATGTCAGAAGCGCAGCTATTCCAAAGAAACTTGGCTACCAATACGAAGCGACGCTTAAGAGACGCTTCATCGACAGCGACGGACAGCCGCGAGACACGTTGATATGGTCCTTGTTTGCTCCAGATTATCCAGATAGCGTGGCATCTCAGATTCAGATTCGGGCTTTTGACGCCGCCGGCCGCCACATCCTCTAAACTTCCAATTTGATTTTTTCCACCAGGCTCAGTGCGCACCGGTTTCCTTCCTTTATATTTCAACCGTGACACACTAAAATAAGAGCAAGCTGGCAATTACAGGCATTTGCCTGATCGAGAAAATATCTAAGAGTGATTTAATTATGGTTCTACGACTTTACGATACCTATACACGGACTCTGCGCAAGTTTGAACCCTTGAGGCCACCGATCGTCACTTTGTACACCTGTGGACTCACTGTTTACGACTACGCCCATATCGGTAATCTACGCACTTACTTATTTGAAGACATTTTGCGCCGGGTTCTGGAATACAATGGTCACGAAGTTGAGCACGTGCAGAATATCACCGACGTGGGCCATTTGACCTCTGACGCCGATACTGGCGAGGACAAGATGGAAAAAGGTTCCCGCAGGACAGGGATGACGGCTTGGCAAATCGCCGAGAAGTATACGCAGGTGTTTAAAGAAGACTTACAGCAACTAAACATCCTGGAGCCGACCATCTGGTGCAAGGCGACCGATCATATCCAGGAGCAAATCGATCTGATCCGCTGCATCGAAGCCAACGGCTACACGTACGCCACCGATGATGGCCTGTATTTTGATACCTCTCGGCTGGACAATTACGGACATTTGGGCCGGCTGGATATCGAGGGCTTGCAGGCGGGCGCCCGGGTCGATGTGGCCGATAAACGAAACCCAACCGATTTCGTCCTATGGAAATTAAGTCCTCCCGATCAACAGCGCCAGATGGAGTGGGATAGTCCCTGGGGTGTTGGCTTTCCAGGTTGGCATATTGAATGTTCAGCCATGGCTCATAAATATCTCGGCCCGCTTTTCGATATTCACTGCGGCGGTGAGGATCATATCCCGGTCCATCATACCAACGAGATCGCCCAAACTCAGGCCTGCTACGGTACCAATCTGGCCAACTTCTGGATGCACGGCTACTTCCTGCAACTTGACGATGCCAAGATGGCCAAATCGGCCGGCGACTTTTTGCGCCTGCAGACCTTGATCGATCGTGGCTACGATCCTTTAACCTATCGATTTTTCAACTTGAACGCTCATTACCGATCGAAGCTCAACTTCACCTGGGAAGGTATGGACGGCGCCCAGACATCTCTTAACCGGCTGCGAAAAGCATACCGTCAATGGGAAGGTTCCGGCGAACCGGATCAATCTTATATAGAAAGGTTTGAGGACCGCATCAACGACGATTTGAATATGCCCCAGGCCATCGCCTTAACCTGGGATCTGGTGAAAAGTGACTTGTCGCCAGGGACGAAAAAAGCGACCGTCGACGAGTTTGACAGAGTATTGGGGCTGGGTTTAGCCACTTGGGAACCGGTCGTCGAAGAGATCCCGGCCGAAGTTTTGGCTCTGGTCGAAGCGCGTCAAAAAGCCAGGAGCGAAAAACAGTGGGGCGAGGCTGATTCGATACGAGACCAAATCTTGGCCGCCGGTTATGAAGTCCAGGATACGGCCGATGGACCGCAGGTAAAGGAGCGATAATCGCTGAAGTCACGGTATTCGTGACTCTAACGGCCGATTATCTGCCAGGACCCGCCAAGAGGGATAAATATCAAGAAAAAAAGCACGATAGTCATGAGGCCGATGACCTTACGAACCGGACCGACATCACTGATATCGTTCATCGGGGGTTGGTGCCGTAAACCGCCCAGCATGATGAAAAAAGCCCAAATGAACCAATTCACGTTGATGAATACTCCTGCTAATATCAACAGGAGAAATGTAATCAAGGCCAGGCCATGGGCCTTGCGGCCCAGAAGAGCGTAGGAGGCATGTCCGCCGTCAAGTTGGCCAACCGGCAAGAGATTCATGCCGGTCAAAAACATGCCCAGCCAGGCGGCAAACAATACCGGATCTAATACTAGCGTATATCCTTCAGGAATATCGGTGAACAAAATAATGGCTATTCTCATGAGAATTGACGTGCCCATAGAATCCAGGGTCTGGCCCCCATAAGATAAGGGAACATAGTCAGTCGAAGAGAGCAATAAACCGAGCAGCATCAGGGGAACGGCCACCAGCAATCCGGCATATGGGCCGGCCAAGCCGATGTCGAATAATACTTTCCTATTCGGCATGGGCGACTTGAGGCTAATAAAAGCCCCTAAGGTCCCCAGCCCAAAGGGCAGGGGGATGAAATACGGCAGCGTGGCTCTAACCCTGTGAAAATGGGCGGCCACGTAGTGGCCCAATTCATGGATACCCAAAATACCCATGAGGGTAATGGCATAAGGCAATCCAGCCACAATGGCCTGGAGAATAGCCATAGGAGATCCGGTTAAGACAGCCTCAAATAGCGACCTGCCTATCTCCAATCTAGCGCCGAACGATAAAGTGGTGACAACTGTTGCGGTGAATAAGGCGATATTGATCAGGGGATTACCGGTTTTGG
>JAHEJP010000123.1 GCA_024638855.1 Chloroflexota bacterium | reverse complement strand
TCCTGCACCACCACCGCCATCGGGCGGAAGTGGCTTATCGGTGGGTGGTCAAACACAGACCTTTGCCCATCCTGGAGAAATGAAAAACATCGGCATGACTTGGGTCAAGCTGCAATATAAGTGGACGCCTGGAGATGATCCTGGCGCTGTCGCCGGCATGGTAAGTAATGCACGTGCAAACGGTATGAAAGCAATCCTCAGTATCACCGGCAAAAACACATATCCTGGTGCAAACGGCATTGACTTCGGATCCTTCACAAACTTTCTGAAAGGTGTAGCCTCGCTAGGCGGAAATGCGCCGGACGCTATTGAAGTCTGGAATGAGCAAAATATTGATTTTGAGTGGCCGGCTGGCCAGATCAGCCCGTCATCTTATGTCAGTAATATGCTGGCTCCTGCCTACCAGGCCATCAAGGGCGCTAACTCTAATATCATGGTCATTACGGGAGCGTTGGCGCCGACAGGTTTTGATAATGGCACCAATGCATGGGCCGATGATCGATACATCCGGGGCATGGCCGCCGCTGGAGCAGCTAGCTACGCAGACTGTATCGGCGTTCACCATAATGCAGGCGCGACATCGCCTTCGGCCCGATCTGGGCATCCCGCTGGAACTCATTACAGTTGGTACTATCCGCCGATGGTTGACCTTTATTATGGCGCATTTGGCGGAAGTCGGCCGCTTTGTTTTACGGAGTTAGGCTATCTATCGGGAGAAGGATTTAGTGGCCTGCCTACTAATTTCTCCTGGGCTTCTGGAACGAGCGTGGCCGAGCATGCCCAATGGTTGGCCGAAGCCGTCAGCCTCGCAAACCAGAGTGGAAAGGTGAGGATGTTGATCGTTTTTAACGTTGACTTCACCTTTTATGATCCGGCCGGCGACCCACAGGCGGGTTACGCCATGTTCCGACCGGATGGAAGTTGCCCTGCATGCAACTCTCTGTCTGGTGTAATACCTAGATAGGTGACTGGCAAATAAACTCGGTGTTTACTCCTGTACTGAGCGGAGGTGATACTTGAAAATTAGTAGCATCTTATCAACAAAGAGTAGCAGGGTTTTTACAATAACGCCTGATCAGACTTTGGCTGACGCTGTCTCACTATTGTCTGAACACAATATAGGTGCTCTAATCGTGCTGGGCGATGATGACCAGGTGGTTGGAATCATTTCAGAACGCGATATAGTTCACAAGGCTGCTGCCAGTACAGATGTGCTAGCATATACAGTAGGGGAGGTGATGACGAAGAAAGTAGTGATCGGTGTTCCGGAAGACGACGTCATGTCGGTTGCTCACACCATGACTGAACGGCGCTTTCGACACATCCCGATACTCGATGAAAATCGTCTGATAGGGATGGTATCAATCGGGGATCTCCTAAAAGCGCAACGTGACCAGTATCGAGGAGAAATTGACACACTGGAAACGCAGATCATGGCCAAAGACGATTAACAAAGAAGCAACGGTCAGTCAATTAGGAGTGTCAAATGTCTTTAATTGGTACAGGCTCAGAGCCTCTGCGCGTGGCAATAATTGGCGCTGGTCCAGCTGGTTTTTACACGGCCGAACATTTATTTAAGCAGAAAGAACTGGTCGTCGAAGTTGATATGTTCGACCGGTTACCAACGCCGTTTGGTTTGGTAAGAGCTGGCGTAGCACCGGACCATCAAAAAATCAAATCGGTGACCAAGATCTTTGATAGAATTGCTGCCAAGCCTGGATTTAGGTTTTTTGGATATGTCGAAATCGGGAAAGACCTTCTTATTGAAGATCTGCGGGAGCATTACCATCAGCTAGTTTTCACTACTGGCGCCCAATCAGACAAAAACTTAAATATTCCCGGCATTGACTTGCGAGGGAGTCATGCTGCAACGAACTTCGTCGCCTGGTATAATGGACATCCCGATTATCGAGATCTAAAATTTGATTTATCGGTTGAACGCGTTGCAGTAATTGGCGTTGGCAACGTTGCCGTTGATGTGGCCCGAATCCTTTGCCGGACACCTGAAGAGTTGAGAAGAACCGATATCGCCGACCATGCGCTAGCTGCCTTGAGCAATAGCCAAGTGAAGGAAGTATATATCTTGGGCCGGAGAGGCCCTGCTCAGGCAAAATTCACTCCGTTGGAGCTAAAAGAGCTTGGAGAGTTGGAAGATGCCGATATCATCGTCCGGCCCGAGGAAGCTGAATTGGACGAACTCAGCATGGCTACAATAGCGAATGCGGATCGAGGTACTGTCAGGAATACCCAGCTCATCCACGATTTTTCTACCAGATCATTAAGCAATAAATCCCGATCTTTGCATTTGCGGTTTTTGGTATCGCCGGTTGAGCTTTATGGTGACGTAGGGGGTAATGTCAGCGGGATGCGCCTCGTTCACAATGAACTATACGCAACAGATGCGGGTACTTTGCGTCCGAAAGCAACCGAACGTTTTGAAGAGTTAATGGTTGATTTAGTATTTCGATCAATCGGCTATCGAGGCGTTCCTATCCCTGGTATCCCTTTCAATGAGAGTTGGGGCGTTATCCTTAATAAGGAAGGTCGAATTATCGATCCCTTAACGGAGAATCCTTGCCTTGGAGAATATACAGCTGGTTGGATTAAGCGTGGGCCGTCAGGTGTAATCGGCACAAACAAGCCTGACGCAGTAGAGACAGTCAAACATATGTTGACAGATTTACAGAAAGGGCAAATCCTTCATCCATCGGCTTCAAATGGCGTTGCAATTGAGCAATTAGTGCGTGAACGCCAGCCTAACTACTTCAATTACGAAGATTGGACGCGGCTAAACGAGGTCGAGGTTAATAGAGGTATTGCTGAAGGAAGGCCTAGGGTAAAGATCACAACCATTGATGAAATGTTGGCAGTAAAGCGATTGGCGGTAGTTCATTGAGTGAGCTGAATCCTTCAACCGGCAAATTAGATACTTCCGCTTTTCATTTCCACAAGTAATCATACGCATGAAAGTGGTCATCTATACCGATGGTGGAGCTGATCCCAATCCGGGAGTTGGTGGCTGGGCTGCGATCCTGAGCGCCGGAAATCGAGAAAAAATACTTCAAGGAAACGCGGCTTCGACAACTAATAACCGGATGGAGTTGCAGGCGGCAGTAAATGCATTAGAGGCCCTTACACGCCCATCTCAGGTAGAATTTCATACCGACTCTGAATATTTGCGTAAAGGCATAACCGAGTGGGTCCAGAAGTGGGAGCAAAGCGGTTGGAAACGTAAGGGAAAACCAATCCCCAATGCCGACCTTTGGAAGAGATTGGTATTCCTAAACCAACAACATGAAATCGCTTGGCATTGGGTCAAGGGGCATGCTGGAAATTCTCTGAATGAACGCGTCGATCGTTTGGCCAGGAGCGCACGACTTGAACTGGCTTCTCGGCAGGCTATCTCCGCAGATTTACCGAATGTTTACATTCGTGGTTCATGTAAGGGTAATCCAGGCCCAGGTGGTTGGGCCGTAGTGCTGGAAGAAGGAAGCGATACAGAGCAGCAAAGCGGTTCTGAGCCGAGCACGACCAACAATCGGATGGAGTTGCGGGCTGCAATAGAAGGCTTGAAGATGTTACCTCCAGGAAGCGGGGTTAACCTTGTCAGCGCTTCAGACTATCTCTATATGGGCGCAACAACCTGGATTCATGGATGGCGTAAGCGCCAATGGACAAAAAGGGACGGTAAAACAATCAGTAACATTGATTTGTGGCAGGAATTGGACCGGCTGATGGTCAATTATGATGTACATTGGGTAAGTGGAAAAGGATTTCCGGAGCACCTGGCGCAGGGCCTTGATGAAGCAGGAAAGTTGGCGGTCAACGCGATTGATCTTGAACGATAGGCGCCGTGCATGGCGATATTGACAATTGACATCCAGTTGGTAAAATGCCCCGAGGCTTGCCGAAGTGGCGAAATTGGTAGACGCGCTACGTTCAGGGCGTAGTGAGCTTATGCTCATGTGGGTTCGAGTCCCACCTTCGGCACAAGACCAACAGCCCATCTGCCAAGAAAGGGCTGTTTTTAATGTCTGACCCAATAGGCGACAGTTTGGTAAAATTGTGAACTCATACGAACGCGCGATGATCGTCACATTTAGTGACTGGATACTGGATGTAAGATGGAGCTGGCTTATGAGAAGAGGGGAATGTTAATGAACCTAATCGTTATTGCAAGTGTGGTTGTTGCTTTCACGGTTTTAGTTGGAGCTTTGCTAGCCGTAGTCGTCCGTGGGTTTAGCCGCGCTGTCGCCAACGAACAAGCAGCTATCGGGAGCGAAAAAAGTAACTATAACTCATCGTTATCGATGGGTTATGCAATTCCGGTAAAGTCTGATTACGATGAACAGCTTTCGGCCGCTCGCCAGATCGCAGCGAAACAAGCTGCGAGCATACCGCGCGGAGCTAATAATGCCATCGGGTCGCTGGGAAAAGAGCAACAACCCACAGCATTTGCTGGCATTAAAGCTGATCCAATCACAGCTGTTAAGATCGCTCATTATCATGGTTGGCAGGGTTTAAAGACTGGTGCTCAAGCAGTATCCGGTGTTCCTGCGCCAACGCAGAAAGCTCCGGCTCAAACGGCTGTGCCAACCAAAGGAGCGGACGATTTGGTGCCGGGCGTCGATTACGAAAATATTGAAATCACCGATGATATGAATCCGGCCGAGAAGCGGAAAGCCCGAATCGCCAACGCAAAAGCAAAATCTGCCGCTCTAAAGACTCTCAAAGAATCGGGAGGAACATCAAGCGGTGAGCAAGTTGAGGCACCACCTGCGACCGCTGTGGCTGCCCAAACTGCAGCAGTTGCAACAGCCCCGGCTACTTCTTCGGGCGCAGTCCCTATTGCCGGAGTCGATTTCGAGGTGATAGAAATCACCGACGATATGAGCGCCGATGAAGTCCGAAAGGCCCGGATCGCTAACGCCAAAGCAAAATCGGTAGCGATGAAGGCGTATAAAGAATCTGGTGGCTCGATTGGATCTTCTGCGCCCCAAGCTATTGAAGCCTCCACCACAGTCACCGAGAGTCGTGTAGCTACGCCTGTGGTTGACTCAGAAGGCAGTCTGAGCGCGGATACGGCGGGCATTCCAAAGCCAGAGTATATAGAGATTACTGAGGGTATGGATGCGGCCGATTTAAGGCAAGCAAGAATCCACAATGCAAAAGCAAAGTCCGCCTATAACAAAGCATTGAAGGCGGCAGGTATCGATCCTGAAACCATTGATAAGTAATCATTGACAATAATTTAGCTGAATAAGAGCTGAGTTCGATTACGCTCAGCTCTTTTTTTGTGGGAGGGCAGGTTCGTCGGTGCTAAATCGTTATGTTAGAATCAAAATGACGTGTTGGTAGATTATCGGGTAAGACAAAGAGAATACTTGCTTGCCATTAGCCGCGCCTTAACGTCTGAACTGGACCTGGCTGATGTGCTACGCATTATTGTTCAGGCATCGGTCGAATTTATATCAGGTCGAGCAGGTACGATTGTTCTTGCCGATCCAAGTGATAACGTATTTCGTATAGCCGCCGTTTATGGCTTGCAGAGGGATGTTTTCGATCAGCTATCGCCATTGGTCATGGGGCTTCCATTTCAACCCGGACAAGAGCAAGAGATCATACCTGAACTAACCAAGCGAATACGGCGAGTGGCCCAAGAAGCTGATATTGGCGTGACTCAAGTTTTGCGCCTGCCTATGCTAAGTGGCGATCAGCTCATTGGCATGATTTATGTGTTTCAGTCAGCAAGTTATCGGATTAGCAGTGACGCGGCAAACTTGCTACAGAGTTTCGCCGATCAGGCGGCAATCGCTGTTAAAAATGCACGGCTTTACCAAGAGGTCATTCACGAAAAGCAACAGCAGGATGCCATACTAGAGCAGAGTGCCGATGGCATCATGATTCTCGATCGACAACTCTCGGTCATTCGCTTTAACCCATCTATAAGTCGGATGAGTGGTTGGCAACAACAAGATGCAATTGGAAAGCCTCATCGTGATATTATTCGTTGGCATAAGCTGCGAACTGAATTGACATTAGAATCGGCACTGGCTAATGGTTGGCCCTTACCCGGCGCAGCGACGCTTTACGTCGAAGGGGAGTTAGACCGATCGAGTGGGGATATGATCTCTCTTGGAATCACTTATGCTCCACTTATGAATCCCAAGGGCAGAATGACCAATATAATTGCCAATGCTCGCGATTTGACTCGTTATCGACAGGAAGAAGAATTGCAGAAGACTTTTATCTCGGTTGTCAGCCATGAATTGAAAACGCCAGTGTCTATCATCAAGGGTTACGCTGGCACGCTCGGCCGCCGGGATGCCCGTTGGTCCCCAAGTGAAATTCATGATTATGCCGCCGTGATTGAAGAGGAGGCTGATCAGCTTACCGAACTCATCGACAATCTACTCGAAGCATCAAGATTGCAGTCTGGATCGTTTCAGTTGGAAATCAATGAAGAAATTGAGCTTGATAAGCTTGCCGCTAATACGGTACGTAAATTCGAAGGCCAGTCTGATAGGCACAAAATGGTTTTGGATTTTCCAGCAGAGTTTCCTTCTATCTCTGGCGATGAACGCCGTTTGATTCAGGTATTTAATAATTTAATTAGCAATGCAATTAAGTATTCTCCGGAAGGCGGACAAATTGGTATCTCCGGCCGGGCACATACCGACTATGTAACAATATCGGTTCGCGACGAAGGTATCGGAATCCCCAGACATGAACAGCATCGAATATTTGAGAAATTTGCCCGCCTCGACAATGCATTAAGTCGCAAGACCGAAGGAACTGGTCTGGGTCTATTTCTAACAAAAGCTATCATCGAAGCACATGGTGGGAGCATATGGTTTAGCGATAATTCCGGTCGGGAAAACGGCGATACTTCAGGAACTACTTTCACATTCTCTCTTCCTCGCTAGCTGGGAGAAATGAGACGATTCGAGCTTTCGAATTGTCTCCCAATAGAAAAATTCTGCAGGAGATATTATGCAAAGCCAAGTTACATGTCCCTCGTGCCGGACCCAATTCGTCGGCGACCTCCACCAAATCATAGACGTTGGGCAAAACCCGGAACTGAAAGAATTATTACTTAGTGGTTATCTGAATGTGGTTCAATGCCCTAATTGCAGTTCAGTTACTCAAGTGGGAACGCCATTTCTATATCATGATCCTGAACACGAGCTGTTTATGGTTCATATGCCTATGGAAATGAATCTTTCTCATGATGAGGAGCAGAGGATTATTGGCCAATTAGTCCGATCAGCGATGGACAGACTTTCGCCAGAGGAAAGACGCGGTTATATGCTTCAACCTCAGACGATCATCAACTTACAAACTTTGATGGAGAAAGTCCTTGAGACTGAAGGTGTTACACCCGAGATGATGGCCCAGCAGCGTTCGCAGGCCGAACTTCTAGAACAGTTGATAAGTTCGGACAAAGATGCTGCCTTGGGACTTATTCGAGAACGCGAAGATGTAATTGATGAATCTTTCTTTGCCCTAATGAGGACAATGATGGCATCGGCTGAACAAGGGGGGCAGGATCAGAGCTACCTACATCTGATCAATTTACAGGCGTTACTGTATCGCGAGACTGAATATGGGCAACAATTGGAACGACAGCAGAAGGCGATCCACTTGCTTAGCAGCGATGCTAAAAAAGCTGGAGGTGTTAGCCCGAAACTTTTATTACAGCATGTCTTAGCAAACCGGGGAGATTTCACTGTGGTTGATGGGCTTGTCGCTGCGGCCAGGCCAGCCTTGAATTATGAATTCTTCGTAATGCTAAGCGAAAAAATCGAAAAAAGGCAGAAATCGGGAATTAGCGCTGATGAATTAGTAGCTTTGCGGGAACATCTACTGGAATTGCAACAAAAGTTTGAGAAACGTTCACGCGAAGTTGTTGCCCAAGCGCAACGCACCCTGGATAAACTGCTTCAATCGACACACAAGCCAGCGGCCGTTCGGGCGAGTTTAAATAAAATCGATGAACTGTTCATGATGGTGTTATCTTCAAATCTGGAACAGGCTGAAAAATTGGGCGACAAAGAGCGCATCGAAGCTCTGCAAGAAGTGCAGAATAGTATAGTCCAGGAAATGGAGGACCAAGCACCGCCAGAATTCAGGTTGGTCAATCAATTATTGTCTTCAAAAGATGAAGCAGCTATGAGGCAGTTGCTTGATGAAAATGAGGCTTTGCTCAATCCATCGTTCTTAGAACTGATACAAGCAATTTCAGGACAAGCAGACGAGTCCAATGATAAGGAAATCGTACAGCGCCTTACCCAGGTTGAGTCACTGGTTGTTGAACGCCTTTAAGCCTATTTTGGACTGTTATCCAGCCGAAAGCCATGCCCCCTCACGGTGACAACATATTCGTGTTCATCTAGCTCTGCCAGGCGATCTCGTAGCCTTCGGATCAAGGCATCAATTGCCTGTTCTGTTACCCCAATGCCATCGGTACCAGGCCATACAATCTCCACAATTGTGTCTCTATCGACTACCGCTCCTTTAGCTTCGTACAAGGCTTCCAAAAGTCGAAACTGGGCCAAGGATAGAGGTGGCAACAATTCATGTCCTTTAATTCTAACGGCTCTCTGTAACATATCTAGTTCGAGATTGCCCTCTGGTATGGGGTCTTCAATCGTTAGCGGAACGGTTGCATCGGTACCGATGAACAACAACTTGACTCGCAATGCAATTTGAATTTCATCGCCATCTCGCACAGGCTTCGATCCTTGAACCTGGGTACCATTGAGATGGGTTCCATTTTTACTTCCAAGATCATGAAGGATATAGTTGCCGGCCTCGCTGGTTATTTTTGCGTGGTAGCGTGAAACTTGTCTTTCTGGAAGAACGATCTGGCAATCGCTGCCTCTGCCTATTAAGAATTCATCACTATCGATAGTCCAACGTTCACCAGTAAGCTGTCCTTCACGAGCAATGAGAATTGGCTTAGCATTCATTTTTAGCCCTCGTCGACTTAATTTGGAACTACTGCATTATAATCTATATTAGCCGGGTGAGTATAGGGAAATTTTAGCATGTTAGAGAGACTCAAAAACGGGACTATCCTGAAAGAGAGGTACAAAGTTACCGATGTCGTCGGACAAGGGGGGATGGGTAACGTCTATCAAGCAGAAGATTTGCGTTTGCCGGGACGACAGTGCGCAATTAAGGAAGTTCAACCTGAGCCAAATGCCTCGCTTGAAACTCATCGCCAGGAGCAGGTTCAGTTTTTGCGTGAAGCGAGCCTGCTTGCTCAACTGGACCATCCTAATCTGCCAAAGGTTTCTGACTTTTTTGCCGATGGTGGGCGAGATTATTTGGTGATGGATTATGTTCCGGGTAGCAATCTCAAGGAGATGATTGACGAAAGCCGAGTTCATGATCAGATGTTAGATGTTGGTGTTGTGATGGACTGGTCAAGCCAAATCCTTGATGCAGTCGAATATCTTCATAACCAAGACCCTCCTGTTTTACACCGTGATATTAAGCCCGCCAATATCAAAATAACGCCAGATGGGCGAATCAAATTGGTCGATTTTGGCCTAGCCAAGATTATGGTTAGCGATTCTTCCAGTACGATAACGGTTATCCAAGGTAGAGGCACTGCCTACTATACGCCAATAGAACAATATGGCGCTGAAAGTGAACATACAGACATTCGTTCAGATATCTATGCTCTTGGAGCCACACTATACCATCTTTATGCCTGCCAGGCACCGCCGGAAGCCAGGAAGAGATTTCTCAGTCCCGCTGTCATGCAACCCGTGCATAAAATCAATCCAAATGTTAGCAATGAGGTCAGTGAAGGCGTACATTGGGCGCTAGAAATGCATCCTGATAATCGGCCAGAGAATGTGCAAGAGTTGCGACAAGCATTGCTCGGTCAGACCAGGCGGCAGTCATTGAATGAAAATTCTGGAGAACCCCAAAACCTTGGAGAGGCGTTTCGCTCCAACTCTTTTATCATATTCGCTGCCCTAATTTTGCTCATCCTCGCAATCGTTATCACGGTCATCTGATTGCTGAAAATCTATATGCTTCTGTTAGACATACTGGACCGATAAACTCGAATTAGTCCTTTAAGCAAAAAATAACAGAGAAATATCAAGTGAAGGTCGATCAGTGCCTTGACACAATAGATTGGCAAAGTTATATTTTGAATGCAATTGATCCTGAGAGAAACCGGAAGAGGATTTCAGTTCGGTTTACGCTACTAGCAAAGTGAAGGAGGCAGGTCCATGGCAAGTGTAACTTATCGCAATGTGTTCAAAATGTTTGGCGATTTTACTGCGGTGAGCGATCTAAGTATCGAGGTTGAAGACAAAGAGTTTGTCGTATTCGTGGGACCATCAGGTTGTGGAAAATCGACAAGCCTGCGTATGCTGGCTGGCCTAGAAGAAATTTCAGATGGCGAAATCCTAATTGGCGACAGAGTCGTCAATGATGTTCCGCCAAAAGACCGTGATATTGCCATGGTGTTTCAATCATACGCGTTGTATCCACATATGTCAGTATATGACAATATGGCCTTCGGTTTGAAGTTGCGTAAAACACCAAAAAACGATATTGATCGAAGGGTTAATGAAGCGGCCGAAATCCTTGGTCTGACGCCTCTTTTGGATCGTAAACCTAAAGCGCTTTCTGGTGGTCAAAGGCAACGTGTTGCAGTTGGTCGCGCAATTGTCCGCGAGCCTGAAGTTTTTTTGATGGACGAGCCATTATCAAATCTTGACGCCAAGTTACGCGTTTCGGCGCGCGCCGAGATTTCAAAATTACACAAGAGACTTGGTACAACTTTTATCTATGTGACACACGATCAAGTCGAGGCGATGACCATGGGAGATCGAATAATGGTCATTAGCGATGGTATTCTGCAGCAGATTGATTCACCTCGCAATCTCTATAATGAGCCTCGGAATGTGTTTGTTGCCGGTTTTATCGGTAGTCCAAGTATGAACTTCTTTAACGCGACAATTGTTGCAGAAGAAGGCAAACATTTTGCAGATACTGGAGACTTCCGGGTTCATATCCCAAAGAAATCTGACGCTGTTTATAGTAATTATGTCGGTAAAGAGGTTGTGTTTGGCATTCGTCCAGAAAATATTCACGCCGTGCCATACATACCACCAGATATCGATGCGGCTCCGATTTCAGGTACGGTGGATGTGGTTGAATTACTAGGACACGAATTAAACTTGGTTATTAACTCTGGAAAAAACACCTTCGTTGCCATAGTTGATACACGGCTTGCTCCTACCGTAGGTAATAAAGTTGATCTTGTCGTCAATGTCGATCGTTTACATCTTTTCGATAAGGATAGTGAACTGGCAATCCGTTGATTTTTTCAGCCTGAACCGTATTTTGAAGCCGCTGTTCTAAAAGCAGCGGCTTTTCTTTTGGTTTGAGGTTGCTGGCAACCGTTGTTAATACCAGTTATAGGTCCTGGAGTCATGGAAACTGAACGGAAAGTGTGGTCGGCCTTCTTGCTCTTGGCATTAGCATGGGGTACCTCTTTCTTTTTTATCAAGATCGCCCTTCAGACGCTCGAACCATTCACTCTCGTTAGCGTGCGCCTGTTGATTGGATCGGTTGGTCTCATGGTAGTCATGATATTGACCAGACAATCACTTCCACAAAACAAGTCAATCTGGGGGCATCTAACTTTCCTTGGCGTTATCAATACGGCTCTACCGTTCTTTTTGATAACCTGGGCTGAATCGGGCAAAGATGGATTGGATAGCGCGGTCGCCTCTGTTTTAAATAGTACGGTACCCCTTTTTAGCATCGTTATCGCCGGCGCTATACTGAAAATTGAGCAATCATCTATCGGCCGAATTAGTGGCGTGATCGTTGGGTTTATTGGTGTGGTACTTATGCTTAGCCGTGGTCTCGGTGCTACATCTGGAAGTCTAATGGCACATCTGGCCGTCATAATTGCCGCACTCTGTTATGCTATTTCTAGCAACTACGCCCGAAAGAATCTTCAACAAGTTTCTCCGGTCGTGGTCGCAACAGGGCAATTAATAGTAGCTGCTATTGTTGTCTCAATTCTTGCCTTCGTATTTGAGGATTATAGAGTACAAAGTTTTACTCAGACCACGGTAGTTTCTCTTTTATGGCTTGGCCTGTTGGGTTCTTGCCTGGCTTATATTTTGTACTTCTATGTATTAAGGCACTGGGGACCAACCCGTACTACTTTGGTTACCTACTTGTTACCAGTCGTTGGCGTTACGGCAGGTGTTTTATTCCTGGATGAGGCGATCGATTGGCGCCTTGTGACCGGAGGAATCTTGATATTAAGTGGTGTAGCTTTGGTTAACTGGCGGCCACGGCGTCGCAGAATCGAAGTGACCTGATACCTATAGACAAAATGAAAGTGCGACTATCATGGCCGAAGCTAATTATGATCTAGGCAAACCCTTCTCCGTTCAATTTGTGTGGAGAATTCCTAACCGAGATTTTCTCCGAGCCCTCTTTGTTGCGGAGGTGATCCATCAGGACTTGGTTTCCGAAAAGTATGTGGTTCGGTTAAATGAGTTTCTTGCTGGTAGGCAAGAAGATAACGAGGGAAATATGCGATCTGCGGAGGAGTTAGCAAGAGATTATTGGTATCTAGTTGATAAACTCACCGGCCGAAAAATTTCACTGGCATTCGAGGTCGATGACGGTCGACCTCTATGGCTTAGGCTAGAAACCTTAACCGGAGAACACAATTTCTTTACAAGACTAAATGAGCTACCATCGGCATTAAGCGACTGGAATCTTGATGACCAAAACGAGGAAGAATAGTCAAATCTGATCTGCTAAGGTGTATGAGCCAAACAGTCTTCGCCAAAGGTTCGTTTGCAGGATTGATCCCGGATCATTGGCGGCTTTTAGATTTAGAAAACGATTGACAATATCTTCACCTAAATACGCCGAAACGTGTTCTGGCTGCAGCAAGCTATCTTTCGCGAAATAGAACCGACCCTCACCTTTTAATACAATATCGTTTAACTCC
>JAHEJP010000481.1 GCA_024638855.1 Chloroflexota bacterium | reverse complement strand
TTGGGTCGATTTGCTACCTATGTCGGTGCCAGCCCTTATAGAGCCCCAGCCACGCTTAATGTCATCGCCCACGTCGAACTGGCGGGTGGCGTCTTTTATCCTCGAGGAGGTGTGTACCAAATTGCCCTGGCCATTGAGCGCCTGGCGCAAGAGTTAGGGGTGACGATCCAGACAGAATGCGAAATCAGCGAGATTGATGTTCAGAACGGCCGGGCAATAGGTGTCAGATTAGCCGACGGCCGTAGAGTTCCCGCCAGGGCAGTCATCAGCAATGTAGATGTCACAACGACCTACGAAAGGTTGCTGCCCGGTTTCAAATTCCGAGCTTCACGGGAGTCATCTTGCTCGGGCTTCGTCTTATTATTTGGCATAAACAAAGAGCATCCCGACCTGGCTCACCACAATATCTTCTTTTCGCCTGATTATCCGGCCGAGTTTGAGGCGATTTTTAGGCAAGGACGTCCAGCGGAGGATCCAACCATCTATGTAGCTATCACAAGTAAAAAGGATACCCAACATGCACCACCGGGTAACGAGAATTGGTTTGTGCTGGTTAATGCTCCAGCCCTAAGTGAAGACTACAAATGGGATGAACTAGCTAGCCGTTATCGGGATCTGGTTTTGGAAAAGCTGGCTAGCTGGGGTTATGAATTGCGAGATGTTATTTGCACAGAGCGGATCTTGACGCCCATCGATCTGTCACGGAGTTCTGGCGCCTGGCGTGGAGCGCTCTATGGGGCTTCCTCAAATGATCGGCTGGCCGCATTTCGCCGTCCTCATAATCGCTCAAAAGATATCAAAGGACTCTATTTCGTGGGCGGCACAACGCATCCAGGTGGAGGTGTGCCCATGGTTACCCTATCAGGCAAAGTAACGGCCGATTTAGTGTTAGAAGATTTGGTCGGACCAAAGGGATAAGCGGATAGAGCCTGAATGTTCTTACCCGACAACACCCCAGCTCCATCCTTTTCGTTGAAAGCCGAGGTCAGCGAACGTCCGGTCAATCTTCGGAGTACAACTGCCACGCTCCTGCTAGTTTTCCATAGCTATCAAACAGCTTCTGTTGTCGCCGAGGTCATCCGCACTGTCCGGAATCTTTATCCAAGCCCAGATCAGGTCCTAATTGCCGGCATAGCCGACATGCGGGTTGTTCCCCGACTCCTGCGAGGAACAGCAAAGGCTTTAATAAAAAACGCTTACAATGATGCCGCCAGACAAGTTCCACCTGGACAAGATCCTGCGGACCATATCATCATCCTTTCGGATTGGAACGGAGCCCTATATGAGGCCTACCAAGCACCGCTCACCAACAAGCAAGTGGCCCTGGTCCTAGTTAACGACGACAAGGTTATTGCCGGCAGCTACTTCGGAACCCAACCCGCGCAGGCAGCGCTCTCTCTCCTAGCCGGAAGCCAACTATCGAAGGATTCGTAATCTGTCCAGACGCAACAGTCAACACCTAGCTCCTTTCATCAGCGAACAGTAGATCATGGACTCGTTTGTACAGAAACACACAGCGGCTACGGCAATAGCAGTGTCAAATATCGCATTTGTAAGATAATGAGGCAACTATGATCATGTCAGCTACTGTGGCCAACGCTGTCGCCGGCGGCGTAGCAAAGCGATAAAAACGGTATGAGCCAATCAATGCGACGCCAATTCGCCAACCGTCAGGAGCTTGTCGCCTATTTACGTGAGGAGTTTCCTGAGGCGGCTGAAGTCGATGATCATATTCCCATGGTCAAGGGCGGGCGCCAGGCAGCTGAGCAAAAGCTGTCGGCCGTTGACCCGGTGGCCTATGAAACAAATCGCAATTATCTTAACGGCGCTGCCAGCCATCTCTCACCCTACATACGCCATGGTCTGCTCAGCCTGGCCGACGTAAGAGAGGCTGTGTCGGCCGCTTTGGTAGGCAAGAAAGCAGGTAAACTGCTCCAGCAGTTGGCTTGGCGCGACTATTTCCAACGCCTTTACGCCTTAATTGGATCGGCAATCTGGCAGAATCTTGAGCCTTACAAAACAGGCTTTTCAGCGGATGATTATGCGGATGATTTGCCTAAGGACATTCGTGATGGGAAAACAGGGCTGGCCTGTATCGATGCATATAGTCGTGAATTAGCCGAAAAAGGTTACCTGCATAATCATGCCCGCCTGTGGCTCGCCGGTTATGTCGTTCACTGGCGCCGCATCAAATGGCAGGCGGGAGCCCACTGGTTCTTGCAACATTTGCTTGACGGCGATCCCGCCAGTAACAATCTGTCTTGGCAGTGGGTGGCCAGCACCTTTAGCCATAAACCGTACTTCTACAACCGGGAAAACGTTGAGAAGTTCACGGAGGGCCGCTATTGTCGCGACTGCCCTTTATTTGGCTACTGCGACTTCGAAGGCAGTTATCCTTCGCTAGAGCGCCGTCTTTTTCCCCACAGGCCGCCGATGCCTCAGCCACAACAGAAACGTGGTAGATCCAAAAAGGAAAAGCGATGGCATCAATGAGCCAAGCAATCGTATGGATTCACGGCGATTGCCTGAATCCGCATCAGGCTGCCCTGCTGAGCCATCCCGATTCTTCCGCAATCTGGGTTTGGGACGATGCGCTCCTCAGGCAAAGATGTCTGAGCCTCAAACGAATCCTTTTTATTTACGAATGTTTGTTGGATCTTCCAGTTGTCATCCGACGCGGCCAGGTGGCGCAAGAGATTTCCAAATTTGCCCAAGAAAACAATGCCACAAAAGTTGTGACCACCAACAGCTTCAGCCCTGGCTTTGCCCGAATCTGCATATCGCTGACTCAACAAGGACTGCAGATCGTGCGCTACGACCTGGAACCGTTTGTCGATTTGCCACAAGCGCCAGACCTAGGCAGGTTTTCCCGTTACTGGCGGTTGGTTAAACCACACTTGGAGTAATCCACTTTGAATTACCTGGTAAGCGTTTTTAGGTAGCTTCGATGTTGAAACCTAGTAGATCCTCCGCATAATTGTTTAATTCTCAAACGCGATAATAAGCCCAATTGGTCTCACGACTCAGTGCCAAGAGTATGGGTGACTGCATGCTCAGCCACCGCGTGTGGCGAATAAGCGGTTACTCGGACCACGGCGATCCCGAGCTGCTGAGCAGCTTTCAGACATGGTTAGATTCTTATAATTTTCTGGTTCCCACATCTCCGCAATATGCAATGATTGTCTCATCTTATTTTGAGTTGCTGCGTCGGGATCCGCTCGGACTTTGGTTGCTGCTGTTCTGGTTCTGCCAATAGTCTTCCACCGCGCACAGTGGCTCCGATGACAAAGGCAGCGCTGACCAACACGGCGTTTTTAACAATATATTGACCCTCTAATGTGAGGACAAACGGAAACTTCACGAAAACTGCAGTTGGGTTCAAAACAATTGGAGAAGCTGCCCCAATCATTTGGAACAACAATAGCAGGATAGTAAGCCGCATGAACTTACCGGTGATAAATCCCAGTCCTATTACCATTTCCCAAATAGCCAGG
>JAHEJP010000480.1 GCA_024638855.1 Chloroflexota bacterium | reverse complement strand
GCCAGATACGCCTGTCCAATAGCATGTTTACGCTTTGCCTGCAGATCATTGGGAGCGCTGGCAAATAAGCTATCCAACCACCCCAGGATCGCCTGGCCATTAGCTCGCAGTTCAGATTTCGAAACCTGGTGACGATAGCCACGTGGTTGCTCTCCGTAGGCCAACTCGTAGTAAGTATCCAGGCGGTCAACGATATCAGGCCACATGCTGGTTGCCTTAGCAAGCAATTGCCAACAGCGACCCGGCTGCCCTTGTTGTAAGAAAGCCAATGCCGTATCGCGATAGGCCAAAGCATAGGCAAAGCGTTTCTCTTCATTCCAATGAGTCAGATTAGCATTGATTTGGCCGAAATGTTTTTCGAGAACCGCCAGCCGGTTGGCCTGCATTTGCTCAGCATCGGTTGACATACTGCCCGGGTAGATTCGATAGCGGGCTAGCGATTGGGGGATGCCTACCATTACGCCATGTTCAGTCAAGCGCAACCACAGTTCCCAATCCTCGAGGCTGGTTAAGTTTTCATCAAAGAATCCAACTGCCTGCATCGCCTTAATGCGGACCATAGCTGCATGAACCGGAAAAAAGCCACCTTCCAGTAAGCGACGGCGAAAATCTTGAGGAGTGATCGAGATCTTCCCTTCTTGAGGCAGGCGTCTGCCATCCGCATCGATGAAAGAGTTCCAGGTATAAACGCCAACCGCGGAAGTAGACTCATTGAGGACCCCTAAGCAAATTCTAAAGAAGGCGGGTTCCCATTCGTCATCGGCGTCCAGGAAGGCCAGGCAGCGACCCTGAGACAGCATTATGCCCGCATTTCGCGCCCCCGAAAGGCCGCGATTCTCCTGGTGAACGTAATGAATGCGTCGGTCACTATAACCTCGGGCTACCTCGGCCGTGTCGTCTGTCGAGCCATCATCAACGATGACAGCCTCCCAATCGTCCATATCCTGGCCCAGAATGCTATCGATGGCCTCGTTGAGATAATGGCCCTGGTTATAGCAGGGTATGATTGCGCTGACCTCAGGCATAATGAGCCTCTCCCTTTGACGAGTCGCGCATAACTGAACACACCCATGTAATCAAGCCGAAGGAGTACCTGCTCAAATTAAATAGGGTGTTGGATCTATAGATCGGGGATGCTACGTTGGAGGATGGGCAATTCATCCAGGGCTTTGCCGGCTCCTAAAGCAGTGCAAGCAATTGGGTTGTCGGCTACATAAGCCGGAACACCTGCTTGCTCGGTTAAAAGCGTGTCAATCTCGCGCAAGAGGGCGCCACCACCGGTCAGGGCCATTCCCCGATCGATGATGTCGGCCGCCAGTTCGGGCGGCGTTTTGGCCAACACGGCCCGAACGACGTGGGTGATTGCCGCCAGAGGCTCTTCGATGGCCTCGGCTAATTCGCTAGAGTTTACAGTAATGGTCTTGGGCAGCCCGCCAATCTGATCCCGGCCTTGAACATTCATTTCCAATCGTTCGCCAGAATCCTTTGCCGAGCCAATCTTAATCTTCATTTCTTCAGCCGTTGGTTCGCCAATCACCAGGTTGTATTTCTTCCGGGTGTAGTTGATGATAGCTTCGTCAAGGTGAACGCCGCCCACCCGTACCGACTCTGCACAGACGATACCATTCATAGAGACAACGGCCGCCTCTGTCGATCCACCACCCAAATCAACGCACATATTACCAGTTGGCGTGCCCACCGGCAGCCCGGCGCCAATTGCCGCAGCCAGAGGTTCAGGGATGAGATGCACTTCCCTGGCTCCAGCCGCGAGACCTGCTTCCTTAACAGCACGTCGCTCGACGCTAGTCACGCCATAGGGAACGCTGATCATCACCACCGGTCGTCGCAAATGAAATCGACCCGCCACCTTTTGTATGAAGTAGCGCAACATGGCCTCGGTGACGAAGTAATCGGCAATCACGCCATCGCGGAGCGGCCGCATAACCTCGATCGCTTCTGGCGTGCGGCCAAACATTTCTCGAGCAGCCCGTCCCACTTCTACGATTGTGGTGCGATCATCGTCCTCGCGAATGGCGACCACCGAAGGTTCTTGCAGAACAACGCCCCGGCCTTGTACATGGACCAGGACGTTGATCGTGCCAAGATCGATCGCGATATATGGTGTGAATAGGGCCAAATTATTCCGCTCCCTCTTCCTCGCTGCTTAGGGTAGAAACGCCCACCCTTTGCCGTCTTCGGCCGCTCGACCGACGTCTGCTGACATCAATCCGGATTTGGGCTCGCTTCAAGGCAGCATCAATCTGAGCGTAGCGAGCCGAATCCACGGATACACCCGCCTGCATGGCATCCTCAGCCTTTTGACGCGCTTCTTGAGCCCGATCCAGATCGATTTCGTCAGCCTGCTCGGCCGAGTCCGCCAAGATGATCACATGATCCGGTTGCACTTCAGCAAATCCTCCGCCAATAGCAAAGAATTGTTCATCGCCAGACCGGCGGACCATGACTTCACCAAAGCTCAAGGCTGTGAGCAAAGGTGCATGATTTGGTAATATACCCATGATACCTTCCGACCCAGGTAAACTGACATAGTCAACTTGCTCGCTAAAGACGGTTCGTTCCTGGGTTACAATATCACACTGAACTGGCATTTCACTAACCTTCGCTCAATAAGCTAATTCTAGGCTGTAGCCCGTAGCCGCTCCGCCTTTTCCACTACCTGGTCGATCGTGCCAACCATGAAGAAGGCTTGCTCAGGCACATCGTCGTGCACGCCATCTAATATTTCACGGAAGCCGCGAACAGTTTCTCTGGTTGTCACATATTCGCCGTTTAGTCCGTGGAACTTCTCAGCTACGTACATTGGTTGTCCTAGGAAGCGCTCGATCTTTCGCGCGCGAGCTACCAAGATCTTCTGATCTTCGCTCAGCTCATCAATACCCAGGATGGCGATGATGTCTTGTAAGTCGTTGTAGGTCTGCAAGACTTGCTTGACTTCTCGGGCTGTCCGGTAATGTTCTTCGCCCACAATATCAGGCTGCAAAGCCCGACTTGAGGAAGAAAGGGGATCGACCGCCGGGAAAATGCCCTTGGCAAAAACACTTCTCTCTAGCGTAATTGAGGCATCCAAATGGGCAAAGGTAGCCACCGGCGCTGGATCAGAATAATCATCAGCTGGGACATAAATAGCCTGCATGGAAGTAATCGAACCCGTTTTTGTTGAGGTGATGCGCTCTTGTAACAGCCCCATTTCGGCCGACAAAGTGGGTTGGTATCCCACCGCGCTGGGCATTCGGCCTAGGAGAGCCGACATCTCTGATCCCGCTAGAACATAACGGAAAATGTTATCGATGAAGATGAGGACGTCGCGACCTTCATCACGGAAATATTCGGCCATAGCCAGACCTGTCAACGCCACTCGCAAGCGCACGCCAGGAGGTTCGTTCATCTGTCCAAAAACCATGGCCACCGAATCCAGCACGCCGTACTCTTGTAACTCGTAGTACATGTCAGTGCCTTCGCGAGTCCGCTCGCCAACGC
>JAHEJP010000122.1 GCA_024638855.1 Chloroflexota bacterium | reverse complement strand
TGAATTGGATTTGGGGCATGTAGCCAGATACAGGGCTGCCTGAGTAAGTGGAAACCGGCCTTCCGGCATGCCGATTCGCTCAAATATTTCCCAGCAACCGGCAACAACCACGGCTGCTTGTGGATCGGCCAAGCCAACATCCTCCCCAGCCAAAATTGCCATGCGGCGGAATATAAAGCGCGGATCTTCGCCTGCATAGATCATCTTAGCCATCCAATAGAGAGCCGCGTCCGGATCAGAGCCTCGTAAACTCTTAATGAAGGCAGAAACTGTATCGTAATGTACATCGCCTTCTTTATCGTAGAGAACAGCCCTGCGCTGGATCGATTCCTCGGCGACGCTCAAATCGATGGCGATAACGCCGCTGCTATCGGGCGGCGTTGTTTCCACAGCCAATTCCAGGGCGTTGAGCACGCCCCGGGCATCGCCATTAGCCACATCGACCAGGTGATCAAGTGCATCTTCGTTGATTTCGACCTTCAGCTTGCCATAGCCTCTCTCTGGATCCTCCAGTGCCTGGCGAGCAATTTGATATAAATCGCCCGTATTCAGTGGTTTGAGTTGAAAAATGCGGCTACGACTAACTAGGGCTTTGTTCACCTCGAAGTAAGGGTTTTCCGTGGTCGCGCCAATCATGATGATGGTGCCTTTCTCGACATGGGGCAGCAGAGCATCCTGTTGGGCTTTGTTCCAACGATGGACCTCGTCAACAAACAAAGTCGTTCGCTGCCCGTACAAATCGCGCCGTTCATGGGCTTCCTTGATCGCCTCTCGGATCTGGGCTACCCCAGCCAGAACGGCGTTGATAGTGATAAAGTGACTTTCGGTTGTATTGGCGATGATCATTGCCAGGGTGGTTTTACCGGTTCCTGGCGGACCATAGAAGATGAGTGAGGACAACTGGTCAGCCTGGATTGCACGTCGCAATAACCGACCAGGACCGACGATATGCTCCTGGCCGGCGAACTCATCCAGGGTCTGGGGCCTCAGGCGGTTCGCCAGTGGTGATTCCCTTTCAATCTGATCCTTACGGCCGTGGCTAAATAGATCCATAACTGGATTGTAACCAGGCCATAACAGGTTGCAAGGCAGGCAAATAAAATTACCCGGAACGGCCGGCCAGAAGCAATTTTGCTCGTTCCACTGCTGTACTTTCTAGAGTTTGGCGCATTTGCTCCCGTCTGTTGGAAACAGGCGATTCAAGCATCGTGATTGCTTCTTGCCACACCTCATCCCGCCAATTATTAATTAGTTGCGATGTGAACCATTCATCGAGCGGTCCAAGCAGGATGTCGACAAATTCCATTAGTGGAGCATATCTCTCCACAACCTGATCTTGAACCATGTCGACGCTGTCGGCAATGATTTGGTTGACCAGACAATAATCCTGGTATCTTGATTCTCGAACTACCGATGATAGGGAAGCCCATACCGGATCAAGTAGATCTGTCACCGCCAGGCCCAGGTCATAATTAACGTGGGCATTAATGCCCAGTAGTAAATTCTGCATCACCATCGTCTCTGGGTTTTGGGCAGCATCATGGGTGATCTGCCAGGCTGCAGGAGGATTAGCGGCCGGTCCCTCATATGCCTCCAAAGCATCAAAATAGTAACCTGCAAAATGGTGGATTAGGCTTAATACCCACTCGTCATCTTCAAATCGATGTCGCTTTGTCGCGATCAACATGTTGCCGGTCATCAATGCATAACAACCCAGAAAAATCGCACGCTGGTCGCCACGTTTCTCCCACTCATGTATTTGGTGGGTCATGCGCTGGCTCAAGGTTGGATCAGTAGACATCTTGAATTTCTCTCAATAAGGACTTGAAAAGAAGAGCTCAAAAACCTTGCGGAACATTATACACAATCTGCTGAATAGATTGGGACAAACAACCAGACACGAAGGTTAAACAAGGTTTTTTGGACTGTCGAACATTCGTAAGGCGTTCGTATGCCATGCAACCAGTATTCAGATCGGGGCAGGCATATAATTATCGACCTAGCTGAAGAAGGAGCTCATTATGCGCCTGGCTGTACTTGCCGATATTCATGGAAATCTACCCGCCCTGGAAGCCGTGATCAAGGATCTTAGGCCAATGAAGGTGCAGAAGATCCTGGTTGCGGGCGACTTGGTCGGCGGTCCCCGGCCCGAGGCCACGATGCGCCTGTTGCGCTCCTTGAATTGTTTAATGATCCGGGGAAACGGTGATTCTTATCTCCTGCGTTATCATGAAGGCCGGGCGCCCATTTATTGGTACACAAGAGAAGCCTATTCCTCGATTCGCTGGCAATATCGTCATATCAGCAGAGAAACGCTGGAATTCATCCAAACATTGCCAGAGCAGCGGGTTTTTAAGAAACCAAAGGTTCCGGCAGTAAGAATGGTGCATGGCTCGCCAAGGGATCCATCGGAATCGATTTTTCCGGATGTTGAGCCGGCAGTGCTCGAACAGGCTCTTGTAGACACAACCGAACCCGTCTTGATCTTCGGCCATACGCATCTCTCCTGGCATTTGTGGCAGGCAGGCCGTTTGGCGATCAACCCGGGAGCCGTTGGCTGTCCCCTCAATGGCGATAAAAACGCCCAATATGCTTTACTAGACTGGGATGGCGAAAAATGGCGGGTGGAGCATCGTCGGGTAGCCTATGACTTGGACTTGATTCGCCAGGACTATACAGAGAGCGGGCTGCTAGCTGAGGGGGGCGCGTTTGCGCGAGCATGCTTGTGCTCGATCGAAACCGGTCGCAATATCACCGAGGAGTTCCTGGTATTTACCCGGCAATTGCTAGAAAACTCTGGCGCGGACCCAAACGGCTTTCTGTCAGATGAAATCTGGGATCGTGCGAATGGTCAATTTGATTGGCCCGACAACCTCTCAACCATCCAAGCTTGAAGCGGGAAATTTTTTTCAGGGTGACCAGATTCAGCTTGGCCCACTGTTGAACTTCAAAAAGATATGAAACCTGTTAAATCATCTGGATGATAGGGGAGAAGGCGGGGATTTGGGTAGGGCAACAAGTATGGCAGTGAAGAATTGGTTTTAGAATTTGACATCGTCGGCCAATATCGTTCTGGCAAGCGAACCCACCTCATTATGCCGAGGGTGCTCAGTCCGGGCATATCGATGACTTCGGGCGCTCTCAATATCCCTGCTCAAAGCCATCCAATCTTCAACGTAGCAAACCAGCCCACGCCTGGCCGTTCCAAACAATATTCGGGGAAACCACAATTTTCGCCAACGAAATGACTTAGGATAACTGGCCAATTCAACAAAAAGGCAGGTTTGGCCGGAAAACGGTTTGGCAATCGCCCGTTCTGCTTTTTTCAAATCTTCGATTTTGTAATGCTGCTCCATCTTGCCAGAAGTTACCGAGTGAATCCGTCCATAGCTGATGTTATAACCGATAATTGGACCCTGCAATCGTAGAAATTTTGATCGGACCTGAATGGATGCCCGGCGCATCATGATGGCATAATAAATCCAAAGGGTGACGATGAGTAGGAACGCTGCCCACCAAGCCAACCAATAGTCACCCAAGAATTCCGTGAATTGATCGTAGATGCCAATTGCCAGGAGGAGTATCGCCAACAGAGCTAGCTTACTCTTTTTGCTTTTCCCAATTTGATTAAATATCAACAGCCGGTGTTGTTGCATTAGATTTGGAACCCAATTTTATACGGTATGATCTTGTAACTAAAGTCGGAAACGTATTCCAAAAGTTGGTCGTTGAGGGCTTCCCAAATATCACTATTCAAGGTGTCCGTCATCGTTTCTCGATCCCGACAGACGAAGCCGACAAGACGGTTCGGGTAATCGCCATAGGCTGTGTGCCAAGCCTCGCCAAGTTCAAAACCGAGAGATTGCATGGCAGGAATATAACGTCCCAAGACGAACGCATAGTACGCCTGTGAATTATCTGTTTTGATACTATAACTTAATAGTATTTTCATGCCGCTGGCTGTCTCGTTCATCTTGATAAAATTTCTCCCAATCGTGAGTGGAATACTGATTCTTTCATTAGTGCACTCTGGAAAGCACTCGCACTTTCGGTTCAGCCTGCCAGGACAGGAACCGGCCACCCAGGATCGGTAATCCACCATATTGTTGCATGGCTATCTGATATATGTCTATAGGATTTATACGCTATTCTACGCTATTTGGTTCCCCTAAAGTCAAAGGAAGCGTAATAGTAAAGATGCTACCAACACCCAACTCACTATGGCAACTGATGTCCCCACCCAACGCTCGGACGAATTTTTGGGCAACAGCCAGATCTAGTCCCCAGCCGACATGCTGCCGAACTTTTTCATCTTCAGACCGGAAAAATGGCGTGAAGAGTTGGCTTTGATCTGCTTCAGAAATACCAATCCCTTTGTCTGTGACTTTGGCCTGAGCGAAGGCACCGCTTTCGATAACGGTAACCTCCACCGCACTTCCCTCGGGCGAATACAGGCTAGCGTTGTTAATTATGGAGGCTAAGACCTGACTAATCAGTGCTCTGTCCGCGTGCACCGGAGGCAATTCTAGAGCAACCTCAAAGCTCAGCTGCTGATCGCGCTCGGCAAAAGTTTCCTCCAATTTGGCCGCTATCTCCTCCAGGAGGATGGCGATGTCAAAATCACTTAGCTGAATCTTCATTCGGCCTGACTCAATGCGATTAATATCTGATAAAGAAGCGATAAGTTTGCCCATTCGCACAACATTCCGTTTGACTGTCTGCAGGAAAAATTCTTGCCTCTCGCTGAGCTCGCCAACCATACCGGTCACCAACATGTCCGTATAGCCCGCTATCGATGTAAGCGGGACACGTAATTCGTGCGTGACCGACGACACATAGCGATACTTGGCCAGCTTTGCTTCTTGAATATCCGCCTTCAAACTTCTCTGTTCAATGGTCATTGCAATCAGTTTGGCTGCGAGTTCTGCGAAAAATAGATCTGTTGACAGGAAGGCATTATCTTTAATACTCTCGAGGTATACTGCCCCAAGGATTTTGTCCCGAACCAATAAGGGTACAACCAGATGCGTTCTTGGCTCGCCGGTGGCTGTAGCCTCGATTCTCCGGCTCTCTCCCGTCTGTAATACTTGATCGAGTATTAGTCGGCCGGCTGTTGAAAGGCCATCACCATTGGTTTCGCCGTCTGGCTGTTGGCTCGCTACAACCTCTGTAACGGCTCCTTGGTCTTTGACCAATAGCAAATGTCCCCTGCTGGCTTGGGTCAGCTTTGTGACCAACTCCAGAGCGGAAATGAACGACCTGTGCTCATTATCTGCGGTATCCAAGAGGTGGTTGATCTCCTTTAAGGCTTCCAGGCGATCGAATTGGGAAGAAACTTTCGGATCAAGCATTGTGGACTCGCTTAAAGTATTCACATTCACCTTTGAGTGGGCAATTGTCGCATTTCGGACTTCTGGCCGAACATATCTGCCGGCCGTGTTGGATCAAATTTAAGTGCATCGCATAATATGTATCCGGTCGACCCATATTTTCCAGGATTTGATGGGCTTTGTCAGCCGTTACCTTGGGCCCAATTAGACCAAGCCTTCCAGTCACCCGGTGAACATGGGTGTCAACCGGAAAAGCGGGCCGATCGAAGGAAAACAACATTACAATCGAAGCTGTCTTTCGCCCAACACCTTTTAGACTAATCAGCCAGCCCAAGGCTTCCTCCAGGGGCATATCTGTCAGAAAGTCTAGCTCCAGTTCGCCTCTTGCTTCTTCGATTCGCTTTAAGGCCGCTTGAATTCGTGGGGCTTTTTGGTTGGCTAAGCCAGCCAGCCGGATGGTATCCCGAACATCTTCGACCGGTGCCATCATGACGCTTTCCCAATCTGGATAACGCTGTTTTAAGGCGTTGAAACCCCGATCCCTGTTGGTATCAGAAGTGCTCTGTGACAAGATTGTGCTGACCAGTTCATCAACCGGCGGCAAATGTTGCCGCCACTCGGGTTGGCCATAAGCATCATTCAAGAGCTCATAAATCGTCTCATACTTGTCAGTTAATTTCATAGGTCCATTGTCCAGTTGTTCGGCAAATAATATCTATTGCACGCGTGACTGATGGTTTAAAAGGATAGAAAGATAACCGTGAAACCTGGACGCTCAACGGTTCTTCCCAAGATGTTTTTGAAAGAATGGGAGCCCTTGTGCACTTTTAGGCCAGCTTGCCAGCTTTCATTCGGCGGGTTGCTACTCGCTCCAGCAGGGCTTCCATCACCGTGCCTGCATCGGATGATGAAAATCCCATGATTTCAAAAACCACCCCGTTAAATGCATGCCATCCTGGTTCAGACATGGCCTCGCCGACAGAGACAACCCGTCGGTGAGACAAGGGTTCATAAGCCTCCGCAAGACGCCTCGTCTGTTCTCGTGTCATGTATTGTGGATCGGGCAAATATATCTCTTCCAGTTCGTAAGATGCTAACCATAGTACACCTTCGCCAAAGTTAACTCGCCCATGAAGCTCGGCCTGTAGTGCAAACCAGGCGCTATTTAGAAGAGCTGCGGCTACGATCGGCCGGATTCCCTCAACCAGCCGGATCTGGTATATCTGCTGGTCGACTGTCATCTGATCCTGGGCCACAGGAGCAAAATGTCGCTCCCATATTCCCTTGGGAAACAGTATTTGGGCAGCCGCTTGTTCAGGTAGGCTATACCACGGCATGCGACCAGCACAGGTTCGACGTTGGTGAAAACCTAATGATTCTCCCCAGGCAATATATTCGGCGACGTTTGTATGGTTGAGATCGACCCATGGTGGAATATACAAGACTTGGTGTTCGCAGTCGGCCGCCCCAACATTTCTTTTATGGACATTGCGTAGTGACTTCAAGAGAGGTTTCCTGAACCTGCTCTCGATTTCCCATTTATCAACAGTTTCCTCATCCAAATAGAAAAAGGAATTGGCCCCTGTTGTATAGCCTCGCTGTATCATCGCCCAACTACCCAGACAGACCAATCCAGGATCTTCAAGTCGCTTGCGGTAAACTTCCGGCGATCGCAGAGCTATACCCCACTTTTCATCGGCCGCTAACTCATGTTGGGCCATAACACGAATGCTTAGATCTTGGCTCTGAAAATCGCTGTCTGATAAGAGGCGTTTGCTAAGATGATCCAGATGGGAGAGGCGCTGGTAATCCTCTGTCTCGAAAGGGATTAATTGATCTAGCGGGCGGCATAAACGTATCAGACGAACCCGGTTCTTTGAGCGTGCCCGGACATCGCTACACTTTTCCAGGATGATGAGACAGGTGTTAACTTTTGCCTGGCTGAACCACCGTTCGACATTCGATTCAATCAGAGCCAAAATTTGATAATGGTCTAACAAGTATTGCTTCAATCTCTCGCCATAAGCGACATCTAGCCAGCTATTGGGCACAACAAACCCAAAGCGCCCGCCTTCCCTAAGGAATTCGGTGCCATGAATAAAGAAATAGGCATGCAAGCCAGATCGACGGGTAAGCAAAGCGCCCTGAGCTGGTTGACTAGCATTACCGTCCTCTTTCTCGAAGCCGTTGAACATACTCAATTGGTGTACCAAGTCCGTCGTCTTCGGGAGCCGGCCGATCCACTCTGCACGTGTATATGGTGGATTGCCAATGATGGCGTCAAATGATCGGTCAGGCCAGGGCTCCAATTCAAAGAAATTTCGATTGATGATCCGTGCTTCCGGCAGCGCTAATTGGGCTTGGTCGGCCGCGGTATCATCCAATTCCACGCCCCACAATGTATCTGATACAGCTTCACCCGGCGCTAGCCACTGTTGCATCAGGGCAGCTCTCTTTAAAAACGCACCTGTACCACAACTAGGATCAAGCAGGTAATCAGACGGCTGTCGAAGGCAAAAGGCTAACAGCAAATCGGCTACGTCTGCTGGTGTCTCAAATTGGCCATAGGTGCGTTGTTTATCAGACATGATTCATCCCCAAACCTGCCGTGAGAGCCTTCTTTCATGACATTATAGCCCAAAAAACCAGGCATGGTTTATTGAAGTCAAAGCAAGCCAGAATGCGCTATAATGTCCTTGCTGATGACTTTATCTTACCAACAGTTCTTGAAGACGTTCCCAGACGTTTTGATACCCCAGTTGCCTGAGAATCTACAGGGCATACAAGTTCGCCAACCTTTTCGTTGGATCATTCAATTTCATTATGGAGAGCCCAGGTTGCATTATGAGTTATCTCGACCGCGTTACCGGCCGGGCCTCGAATTGGCTTTTCATTGTGAAGCGAAAGATAAGGAATTAAATCGCTACCTGTTGAATGGCTTTCGCCGGAATTTGTTTGAAATTAAGGAAATGTTGGGAGAGCACGTCGAAGCAGAAATGTGGGATCGGGGATGGACCAAGATTTATGAAGTGTATCGTGAAGATAAGCTAACCAGCGATTACCAACATGCGGTTGGAGCGAGGATGGCCGAGATCATCGTTTGCTTGCACCCCATCTATGTTGAACTTCGGGGCCAGATTGCCAGAATCTACCGCTAATCTAAATCGTAATATCGATTATGGAATTAGCAATTGACTCTAAGCGTTGATGTAGTGAACATAGGGGAAGAATCAACAGACCGCATTAGTCGATTTACCAGATTGAGAAAACGATCTTGATGAAGATGGCTTATATGTAATACGCTCCTTTTCTAAGGGAAAGACAGCCCGAAGAACCACTTTGCTCGGTCTGGTACAAGCCCGCGAAGGACGTAATGGCGTAACTGGTTAGTTTAGCGTTTAAGACTGTGCTTTTAGAAGATCGCGGATTTCTGCCAGTAGTTTCACCTCAGCCGCTGGCTCCGGTTCAGTCACTTCTTCCTCATCCGTTTCCTCCTGATTCTGTGCGATGTTATAGGCCCGTACAATCAAGAACACTGAAAAGGCGATTACCAGGAAATTAACTATCGCCTGGATGAAATTTCCATACAGGATGGTGGCATCACCGAACTCTAAGGCAAGAGCGGTGAAATCAACCCCACCCAGGATGACACCAATTAAAGGCATAATAATGTCATTGATTAGCGAGTTGACAATTGCGCCAAAAGCCCCACCAATGATAACGGCAACCGCCAGGTCCATGACGTTGCCACGATTGATGAACTCCTTAAACTCTTTCAACATAAATTCTATCCTCATTAGTCAATATTGGGCTGGTCCAAGTCTTTTTATGTTACCAAGGACCAGCATATCTAGTATGGTATGGCTCCGCCGCTCTTAACGATTGAGCGCGAGATAATTCGATGAGCTGTCGCATGTGCAATAAGTCGTGGGCTACCCACGAGGCAAATAAGTCTCCCGCTCGAATTGGACCGAACGGCGCTTGGTAAACTGCCTCCCAATCAGGCTCATCAAGAGAATCCAACCAGTTTAACGAGGCTTGGCGCTCTGCCATGAAGCCCTTCAAGGAACTTTCAATATCACGGCTGTTGTAATTTCTTTCTACTACCCACCGTTCCGGATCAATTGCTGGCCAGGATTGCTCAGATTTGTTGAGGGTGATATCCAACCGTATACGGAAATCTTCACGCTCTTCGTCGAGCAAATGATTCACCACTTCCAGGATAGACCAGGATTGATCGTCAGGCTTCCAGCGAGCCTGTTCCAAGGTAATATCCTCAAGAAGAAAGTGAATACGCTGGCTATTCTGGTACAAGGCGTGTCTTAATTGTTCAAAATTCATTTATATCCTCTGGCGATGCTATCCATCTTCGCCACCCGCTACGGATGTTCCCTGGCTAACCATTGACCCCTCTAATCTGTTTCTTTTGGGGTAACTTAACCAAGCACATCGTTATAGCTCTTAAACGGATCCAGCACTTCCGAAAACTGGAGTTTGTAACTATCTGGATCCAAATATTAGGTCGATTTGGCAGTACAGCTGTTTACTTATGTAAAGTTCTATCTGTGATTCATGGACGCATACGATTGAGCGTACGCGGAAAGGGGCTGGTCTCTCTGACATGTGAGATCCCACTGATCCAGGCCACAGTTCGTTCTAGACCTAAACCAAAACCACTATGGGTCACCGTCCCGTAACGGCGCAAATCAATATACCACTGGTAATTCTCCAGAGGTAGTTGGTGGCGATTGATCGCCTCAATCAGTACATCGGGATCCCTCATGCGTTCGCTGCCGCCAATGATCTCGCCATATCCTTCAGGAGCAAGCAAATCGACGCTTTTGCAAACCTCCGGCCGGTCAGGCCATGGCTCCATGTAAAATGCCTTGACTGCAGTTGGATAACCATAAACGAATACCGGTTTATCAAACTGTTTCGTTAATTCTGTTTCATGAGGCGATCCAAAATCCTCGCCCCATTCTATTTTCAGCAACTCCTTTTGCTCTGGATCGTCTGTTTCATCCCGGATTTCGTGCAGCCGATCGATGGCTTCGTCATAGCTGATTCGCGGAAATGGTGGCTTTACATTTTCCAGGTGTGTGAGATCACGCTCCAGTAAGGCCAATTCGGCTGCCCGTTCTTTCAATGTAGTTTGAACGATGTAGGCGACAAACTCTTCTTCTAAAGCCATCAGATCGTCAAGGTCACAAAAAGCTATCTCAGGCTCCACCATCCAAAACTCAGTCAAATGGCGGCGCGTTTTCGATTTTTCAGCTCGGAAAGTTGGGCCAAAGCAATAGACCTTGCCAAAAGCCATGATATTAGCTTCATTGTAAAGTTGGCCTGATTGTGCCAGATAGGCAGGCTCGTCAAAATATTCTAATTCGAAAAGGGTGCTGGTGCCCTCGGCCGCGGCCGGCGTGATAATCGGCGTATCGATATTTAGAAACCCGTTGTCGTCAAGAAAATCAATGATGGCTCGTTTGATAGTGGTACGCACGCGCATGATTGCCCATTGTTTGCTCGAACGAAGCCACAAATGGCGATTATCCATCAAGAATTCCACCCCATGATCTTTGGGGCTAATAGGATATTCGCCCACATTTTGCAGTATCTCTAGTCGTTCAATCCCTAACTCATATCCTCCCGGAATGCCTGGTGCCCGCTCATCCGCGCGTACCGTTCCTGTTACGACGAGTGACGACTCTTGTCCCAAGCGTTTGATATTCTCGAACAAATCATCGCCCAGCTCCGGCCGGAAGGCAACAGCCTGAAGGATGCCAGTCCCGTCACGAAGGCGTAAGAATTGTAATTTGCCTTTACCCGTCTTGGCATAAAGCCAGCCTTTTACGGATACCTGTTGTCCTTCAAATTTTGCGATTTGATTGATAGTTATGTCAACTGTCATAGTACTTTCCGTTGAACTATTTATGCTGCTCTACAGCATGTTTTCAAAATACCTTAAGGTATTCAATTACCATCAGATATCCTGCGCGAAGAAAATTTCCTACTACTGTCAAATAGATGAGCAAGGAAAGAATTTATCTCTGAAAGAAAGCCGAAACAAAAAGAAATTGGTTTCAGTCAACAACTTCGGCTTTCTTCTAAAGCAGCCGAAGAACCGTCGTTTTGTTCAAATCAACGATTTCGGCTTACTAATTTCGGCAGATATTCTAGCAATTTCAGAGAAATAGAGCTACCTGAGACGGAAAAGCCGCAAGCGAAGGCCAGACGCTCGAAGGTATGAAATCCGCTGGTTCATCCGGCTGGGCCTGAAGCCAAATTGTCGGTAAACTGAATCGAGAGGAGCGACTTCTGGTACAGTAAAGCGATCCATCATGAAACGGGTTATCGGTGGTCTACGCCACCAACCGAAAAGCAACGCCGATAGCGGGCGGATCAGCTTAATGGCTGGACCAAAAGGAATCCGTCGCAGGCCGGAAATGGCCAATGCGAGTTGGACTATCTCCACATACCGCTGCCTTTCCTCGCCCGCTACTTCAACAGTCTGGTTGATCAATTCAGGATTGTCCAGACTGGCAACAAGACAATGGACCAGGTCCTCAACCCATAGTGGTTGCATGGCTCCTCTGCCGCCTCCCGGCAGCCATACCAGAGGCCAGGTCCAGGCAGCAAGGCTGGTTATCACGTTCAAGAAATGGTCATCCCGGCCATATAAGTTGGCCGAGCGTATGATCGTATAAGACATTCCGCTTTGTTCGAGCAGCCGCTCCACCTTGCCCTTGATGCGTAATAGCGGGTAGGACGAAGCCCGGTCGGCATTCAAACGACTGACATAGATAATGCGCTTTACCTTGGCTCGCTGGCTCTCCTCAACAAGCCTTTCCGTGCCTTCCAGATCCACGTGACGCAATAGACGAATCCGCCCGCGACCTTCGGCGCCAGCCAGGTGAATGATCGTCTCTACATCCAGCAGTTCAGCCCGCAAACCCAAGGGATCATTTATCCTGCCTGTATAAGCTTTTACTGGGCGTTCTTGGTTTTGCAGGACCGTCATTAAGGAGCGACCAATGAATCCGGTTGCCCCGGTTACTAAAATCATGACAAGATTGTAATGCGTATAACCCCAGGCGTAAAAACCGTACAGGTGGATTAACAGATACGATTGAAGGTTTTTAAGGCCGATTACTCTATAATTTACTGTATGTCACGATATTGCCTGATCGGTCCTACCTATCCATTTCGAGGTGGAATAGCACACTACACGACTCTGTTGGCGCAAGAATTGAAGAAGGAGCACGAACTCTTATTGATCTCTTTCAAGCGCCAATATCCCACGTGGTTATTCCCCGGTAAAAGTGACCGTGATCCCAGCCAAAACCCCTTACAGTCAGAGGCTGAATATTTACTCGATCCCTTGAATCCGCTTAGCTGGCGACAAACTTTGCGAACAATCGCCGCTTGGCGAGCGGAGGTGGTCGTTATTCCCTGGTGGGTGCCGTTCTGGGCTCCAGCCTGGTCGGTCATTGCTCGAGGAATAAAGAGGCAACTCCAAAATCCATACCTGATATATATTTGTCACAACGTCCTGCCGCACGAAGAAAGCAGGGTCGATAGAATGGCGATAAAAATGGCTTTGGCACCGGCCGATGGTTATATCGTTCATTCGCAGCAGGATGCCAAGAATTTGCGCGGCCTATTTCATGAAGCGAATATTCGCGTTTCACCCCTTCCCACTTTTGGTGCCTTGGCGCATAGTGCGGGGACTTCGCTGCCAGCCAATATTCCCTCAGACCGGCCACTTAT
>JAHEJP010000479.1 GCA_024638855.1 Chloroflexota bacterium | reverse complement strand
AATTCTTCACTTTTTATTGCAATTTGGGCCCGCATTTCAGCCCCAGATTGGGGTGCCAAGATCAGGGCAGTCGCCGCACCAACCAGGCCACCAATTACAAATCCAGCCATAAAGGCTCCAAAATCACTTTCGTCTTCACTCATCTCATTTCTCCTTCCGTCGTTGTGACAAATATCCCTTGTTAATCAGGCAAATTTTTACGGGGATCGCCGAACAATGCTTTGGCACCTTTTCGAAAGCCAGCTGCATAACTCTTAACTCTAACTACTGGAGTAATTACATTCTCGCTGACAAAATTCGTCGTTCCGCGCACTGTGCCAATGGTTTCGTTCGTTTGTTCTAGTATTGGCTTAATTTCAAATTCAACAGTATTGACCAGCCGAATGATCATTACCAACATTAACATCAAGACAACACCAAATACACATGATTCTAATGCCAATGCAATTATGAATACGTCCCTTACCGCTTCTAGTTGGGCAGCATAATTACTGGCCAGGAACAAGATTCCAAGGGCAATGCTAAGCCCTAGCACAATAAAAAGAACAACGCCAATAATAATATATGCAGTTGGGACAGCTTCAGTTCTGCGCTCGACCGATGGTTGGATTTCTACACTCATTTTGTACTGTTGATGCCTAATCCAAGTATAGCATTATCGACCTCTGCGCACAATTATCCAGCGCGGTCACTGAGGAACCAACTGAGGATAAGTGCAAGCCATGATCCAAGGCTTGCCGTAAATAAATGAACTGCCCCTAACTGGAGTACATCGATGCCGATGAGATCTCCGATAAAATGACCTAGGGCAAATCCCACCCAAGATGCCAAGACATATAATATGATCCGCCGAGGTTGGCCACCTACGATAAAATGGAATGCAGCACCATATGCAGTGGCAAGCAAAAAGCCTAGGACGAGCCCAGAGGCCAGTGTACTCATTCCAATTCCTCAAGAGAAATAATGCCACCGCCAAGACAAACATCACCGTCATAAAACACCGCGCCTTGTCCAGCGGTTGCACCGAAGACCGGAAGATCAAAATCTATTATGGCTTGGTTGTTTCCGATATCTCGTACTATAGCTGAAACTGGCAACGCCCGGTAGCGGATTTTGACCAGCAAAGATTCAAGATCGTCCCTGGGCTTGCCAGAAATCCAATTAACTTGCTCAATCAAAATCCGAGTTTTTCCACCCATTTCTTTTGGACCAACAATCAGGACGTTCCGAGCAGTGTCCTTTCTCAACACGAAAACCGGCTTTCCTAACGCGATCCCGAGACCCTTTCTTTGCCCAATGGTGTAATGAGCAAGGCCGCGATGTTCTCCCAAGATTAGACCTTCATTGGTTTTGATTAAACCAGGCTTTTCTGAATCTGAAGCGTATTTTTCCAGGAACCGATGGTAGTTGCCATCGGCCAGGAAGCAAAGATCCATGCTTTCGTCTTTGCTGGCTACAGGTAGCAGGAATTTGGAAGCCAATGACCGTACTTCATCTTTGTTATATTCGCCAACGGGAAAGACAACCTTTGATAATTCTTCTTGTCCGAGGACATGTAAAACATAGGATTGATCCTTCGATCTGTCCCGGGCCTGCAACAATTCGTATGAGCCATTCTTATCTTGTATCCGGGCAAAATGTCCAGTCGCCAAAAAATCAGCACCGAGAGCGTTGGCGTGATTCAGAAGATAATCAAAGCGGACTGTTCTATTACAGTTGATACAGGGATTGGGTGTCCGACCTTGGGAATGACCATCTAAATATGGTTGAATGACTGATTTATAGAAAAAGTCCTTCACATCCAATACGTAGAACGGAATACCTAATAAACCGGCGACTTTTCGTGCGTCCGCCATTTGATCAGGGGTACAGCAACGATTATGCTTTACTTGCAATCCTTTGCTGGGTTCGCTCCACAGGCGCATCATGATGCCCAAGACCTCGTGTCCTTGTTCGACTAGCAGCGCAGCTGCCACAGAACTATCAACACCGCCACTCATTGCCACGGCTATTCTACAAGGTGATTTCACGTTGCGTGGACCAACTTTTAGCGCATCAGAGTGGTTTCGATTCATGAGAACTGTATAGACAATTGTCGCAGTCTTTCAACGATACTAGGCAAGATTCGCAGAAGATAGTCAATATCTCTTTCACTATTTTGTTTACCAACAGTTATCCTGAGGCCACCACGAGTCCAATTGTCAGATAAACCGATTGCCTCAAGAACAATTGACGGCTTTGGATCACCAGATAAGCACGCAGACCCACTGCTAACGCTGATTCCCTCAATATCCAAATGTAGTAAGAGATCGTTGCCACTCAAGTGACGGAACGCAAAGCTTGCATTGTTTGGTAATCTATCAACTGGGTGCCCGGTTAGTATACAGTCGTCTGGAAAAGCGTCGAGGATTCCTTTTATGATTAACGAGGTCAGTTTTTGATAATGATCTGTCAATTCGTTTCGTTCAGCCATTGTTAAGCGTAAGGCCTCGGCAGCCCCAATCGCAAAGGCAACATTTTCAGTTCCGGCTCGCCGTCCATTTTCTTGGCTTCCACCGGTTAAGGATGGAACAAGATTAAGATCACTTCGCGAGAATAGAATTCCGATCCCCTTTGGTCCATAGAATTTGTGGGGAGCAAGGCTCATCAGATCAATGGGCATCTGTCGCATATCCCAGTTATTAGATGCAACCGCTTGAATTGCGTCGGTATGAAAGATCACTCCTTTCTCTCTTAGCAAGGCGCCAATTTCATCAATTGATTGTAACGTCCCGATTTCGTTGTTTGCAGCCATGATACTTACTAAAACAGTATCAGGACGAATAGCGGCTTCAATATCATTAATGGTAACCCGGCCGAAATTATCCACGGGAAGAATCGTGAGATCAAAATTGGCGAAATCCCTCAGCTGTAAAGCTGTTTCGAGCACGGCCTTATGTTCAATGGAAGAGGTAATTAAGTGATTCCCACATCCAGATCTTCGAGCCTCCCACATCACTCCTCGGATAGCCAGGTTGTCACTCTCGGATCCACAGCCAGTGAAAATTATTTCCTCCGGGCGTGCATTGAGTAATTCGGCGATGGTCTCTCGTGCCCTAAGCAAAGCGTCGCCAGCTACTTGACCAAAACGGTGTACCGAAGATGGATTGCCGTATGATGTCGTCCAATATGGTAACATTGCTTCGATGACCTCAGATCGTACGGGAGTAGTAGCTCCATGATCTAGATAAATATTGTCATTAATCGGCCGTTGCGCCATTATTACACTCCACAACTAAATCTTTGGATAGTCTCCTACTGTGCTGGGATGTCTGAAAAGCAATTCGATGAAAGGTTGCTTTTATTTTCGCTTCTTTATTTGAGCATATACAAGCGGAATATGCGCAGTGAACGTCGTGCCATTACCCTCTGTGCTTTCTACTTTAATGGCGCCCCCGTAGGCTTCCAGGCCTTCTTTGACCATGTAGAGACCAAGTCCGGTTCCTGCGATACCTCTTTCAACCGCAGTTTT
>JAHEJP010000121.1 GCA_024638855.1 Chloroflexota bacterium | reverse complement strand
GGCGGCGCAGCAAGGCGCGCACTCGGGCCATCAATTCGGGAAAAGCAAAGGGTTTGACCAGGTAGTCATCGGCGCCGGCATCTAACCCTTCCACCCGATCATCTACCGTATCCCGGGCTGTCAACATGAGTGCCGGCGTCTTGTGACCCCGGCGGCGCAGATCACGTAGCAGCGCCAAGCCGTCCATCTGGGGCAGCATGATGTCCAGTACCAGGATGTCGTAATCGGCCGCCAGGGCGTATTCCAAGCCTTCGCGGCCGTCCTGGGCCAGGTCCACTGCATGCCCGGCTTCTGTTAATCCCTGGCGTACAAAGCTGGCGATACTGGGATCATCTTCGACAACGAGTATTCGCATAAGGCTTTCTTTGAAAGGACTTTCCAGGAAAGCTCTTTCCTGGAATTAGATTTTACACCGGGAGATTAAGAAAACGATGAAATCTTTGGGAATTTAGCGGTCGCTGCATAAGTCATCTTCGCGCGGATTCATGGGTGCGCGTCATGATTGTTAAGGCTAAGCTTGACTCTAGAACTCTAGTGTTCTGGGGTTGGAGTTGAGCGTCACCCCGATCGGGATTTGGTTACCTGCAGTGACCTGAAGCCCAGGCAAGCTTTGTCATCGGCTCCTTTTGCCAGCTAAACGGCCGGGAGAAAGGATAAACATGCTATTGAGAATGGGAGAAAAGAGCCTGCGTCGGCAGAGGGAAACTGTGTTTAACCTTTGGTGGGATCGCCTTTCTCTAGGTTTAGCCGAACGGCTTGTTTCACGAAGGCATCGAAGGCTTCCGTGTCTACGTCGTCGAGCCCTATAAGTTTGACATGACGCATCTTTTCACCCGATCCTTGCAGCAGTCCCTGGGGATCGTCGATATCTACCCCGCGCCAGAAGCCGAAGTTGACAGAATTCTTGAAAGCTTTGATGTAGCAAAAGGGACCGTTTTGTTCGTAAACGGCTTGGGCCCATTTAATCGATTCTTTGGCTTCGGGAGCAGCGTCATTGACGATGGCCCGGACGCGAGCGGCCGCATCTGTTTTCCAGTCTCCTAGACCTTCGATATATTCATCTACTGACTTGGCAGCCATGGTTTCCTCCTAAATATGAATTGCTCATTTAAATCGCCTCATCACCCTAGGAATACCTTTTCCCCTGAAATAGTCTGAGAGGACATGGGCAATAAGACTAAGTCGGAAATTATTAGACACTTAAGATAAGATCAAGCTTGGCTTGTAAACCGTTATTTTGTTTCTTCGGCCCTGGCTTTTAAGCCGTTGGCGAAGGCCTCGAAATTTTCCGTCAAATCGGGGATGGATCGGCCGAATAGGGGCAAAAGTGGGCCGCTGAATATCTCGCGGGTGGTGAACTTGGTGCCACCATTCCCTTCCGACGCCAGGGTGTGTGTCCGCTCTGACTTGAACAAGCCGGCCGGCATACCCCCGGTTAGTACCATCTGCTGGCTGGGCTCAAAGGCGGTGATCGTCACCGGGAAGGCCCGGTCAGGGCTGAGCTTGGTGTAGAAGCTGATTTTCTCGCCTAGGGCAAAGGCACCCTCGATGCGATCCATGCCCGGATCCCATTGGGGATAGGCGTCACCATCGGTCAGGATCTGCCAGACATCTTCTGGGGAAGCGTTGATATTTATCTCGGCGCTGTAACTTTTCATGGTTTTTCCTCCGCGAGCGAATAAGGACTCATCGCTCGATGCTATCAATGATGGACGTGCTTCATTTGAATACCATCTTATTTTACTATACAATATTATAGTAAGCAATATAATTAACTTTAGCAATTTATGAAAATGGGTTTGGATGGCTAAACGTTCTTACCAACAGTACTGTCCACTGGCGCATGCGCTCGATCTCGTCGGTGAACGCTGGACATTACTCGTCGTCCGTGAACTCCAGTTGGGTCCACGGCGTTTCACCGATCTAGCACGCGGTCTTCCTGGTTTAAGCCCTAATTTGTTATCGGAACGATTGCGGGCTTTGGAATCATGGGGGCTTATTTCGACCGAGCCTTTGCCGCCGCCAGCAAAGTTGGAGGCTTATGTGTTAACCCCGGCGGGCCAGGCGCTAAATGCGGCGCTCTTTCCCCTGGCCCAATGGGGCGTGCAATTCTTACAGATGCCCATTCCGGATGACGAATTTTTAGGAGCCATACCGGCGATGACCTCATTGCGGCTGCTATTTCAGCCGACCATGGCCGAAACGGAAAGGTTGTCGGCCGAACTCCACCTGGAGCCTGACTGCTTTCGGTTACTCCTTACGGCGGCAGAACTGCATCTCGAGCAAGGATTCTCGCCCGAGGCCGCGTTGGTTCTTTACACCGATCCGAAGCCACTACTGGGCCTGGCGACGGGCATGTTGGCTGTGAGGGATGCCCTAGATGGCAGCCTCCTGCAAATAAGGCGAGGCACACCAGATGCGGTAAAAATGCTATTTGCCCAGTTCAGCTTGCCCACCGGCAGAAGCTAAATGGAAATTGTTGGACATCGATTTACATGCGGGGTAAGAGATTTTTCTACTTTCCATTTCCAGGATGACGGACAGATGCAATCCGTATTTGGCGAGCGCTCCGGCGGCCGGCCGGCGGCGACTGGTTTAGCGGTCAAGCGCCGGCCCAGCCGGGAGATAGCTTCATTTTCGTGCCAATGGTTAAAAAATAGAGGGGATTAGATCAGGTTGGCTGATAGTTAGAGATAGAAGCGGCTTTACGACAGTTGTCCGGCCAAACGCAGTAAGTCAGCGTTGGATGGGTCGTGTACGAAGCTCCAGAATACTTCTTGCGGCCGGTTTGGCGTTTCGAGGGTCCGGCGTACCATGTAAATCGTGCGTCGAAGCTCTAGTCCGGCCACCGGAATGGCTGCAATATGCCCTAGCCTTATCGCCCAGTCTGCCGCCAGGGTGGAGACAAATGATAGACCAAAGCCTGCTTCTACTGTTCGCACAATGGCTTCGGCGTTGCCCAACTCGAGATTGATTCTCAAATCGTCAAAGGTGATGTCATGCTTGGCCAGTTCGGTCAACAGCACGCGGCGCGTCCCGGATGTCGGCTCGCGTATGATCATTTGTTCCTCAATTAGATCGGCCGGTTCGATTGACTGACGTCTGGTCCAGGGATGGTTTGCAGGAACGATCAAGGTAATGATGTCCTTAAAAAACTCCTGGCACTCTAGCCCATTCCTGCAAAGGTCATAACTGCTGACAACGGCCAGGTTGGCCTCACCTTCCAATAATTGGGGAATGACGTGCTGGGAAGTGCAGGCCAGGATGCTCACCTTGATGCCAGGAAACCGTTGGCAAAAACGGGCCGCCAGTTGGGGCAAAACGTACTTTCCAGCTGTGGTACTGCAGGCGATTCTGAGATGGCCGACGATGTTTTGCTGCAAAGAGATCATCATCTCCTGCACTTCGGTGGCCTGGTGGATTAGTTTGTGGGCAAAAGGGAGCAACAGCCGGCCGGCCTCGGTTAGCTTAAGGGTATGGCCGGAGCGGGAGAACAATTCTACACCCAGCGTCTTCTCGAGGGTTTTGATGTGATGGCTAACCGTTGGCTGGGTGAGATGCAACTGTTTGGCTGCCTCAGAGAAGCTGAGGCTTTCGGCCGCATAAATGAAAGCTCTAAGCCGCATCAAGTCAATCATAGAAACAATCTCCGCTTCATGTCGAATAATCAACGGTCTCTGACCCGATCAATGGTACCGTTGCCATTATTGTATCCCGGTTGAGTCATAGCCACAGTACGAACGCCGGCACGGTGAAGCTGGCGAAAAGTTCCCCCATGTCCGACTACCCGTAGTACAGGCTCAATAGCTGTCACGACTGAGCCGCACAAGATATCGATGCCATGATCAAACAGCGCCGGGCTGAGCGGTGTACTTGGTCCAAGCAAGATGACCAGCGCCCGCGTCGAGCAGAACGCCAACAATTCATCCAAGGTATGGTTGATCAGGGTTGTTCCCGTTATAGCGACCACGTCGGCCTGGGGCAGGATCTCGGCCGCTGACCCGGCCGGTAGGTCCCCAGGTAATGGCTGTTGTTCCAATACCAGCAGCTCGCCCACACGGCGTCGCAGGCGGTTCACGAAGGGAAAGTGGCCGATTAGGGCCACCTTCTTGCCAGGGCCGTGTTTGGCCAGCACTTGCTCGGCGTTCAGGTCAATCCAGTTTTCAGGGTGAAAAGGCAGCAGGGCGTTGATCGCTGCCATACCTACGCTGGCTAATATCGGCCGTTCAGATTTGGCCAGCATTGCCAAGGCTGATCCTGGAAGATCCTCTAGTTGCCCGGCCTGGGGCACATCCGGTTTCCCATGATGATGGTGGGGCCTGCTCAGAGTGGAGGCAAGGCCACAGCGCTGCTCGCCGTCCACCTCGGCAACAACGGCCGTCCAATGCAGGCCGATGAGGACTTTAATTTTACGGCCATCAAGCAGGTTGCTCAGCAAATCGTCCAATATAGAACTCAATGCAAACGCTCAGGGTGATCTTCGATGCTGCCATCCATGACAGCTTGAACCGCTATGTCTATGTCGGCAATGTCGGTGATCACCGGACGTATGCCCAATTCCTGGAGCCCTCTATAAGCTCCCTGGCCCATACCACGAGCCAACAATATCTGGCAATCTGCAATATTTTCGAACATTCGCCGGTGTTTCTCTGCACTGTGAGTTCCAAAACCCCGTCCCCTTGGGTCATCATGGTGCTTGTGATTGGGCGATCCTTCTTGTTGAAAGTCCCGGTGGCCGACCTTATCCCGCACTTCTTGTTTGGAGATTAGATCACCATCAACGGTCAAGACGATATACTTCGTCGCCCGACCAAAATGGGGGCTTATACTCTTTCCATCATCGGTTACAGCAGCAATTTTTATCATCAATTTCCTTCCAGTAAATTGTTAATATTGATAGTTTCGATTGCCGGTCAAAATCGCTTCCTGACTTGCCCGGCGTTACAATGCTTTGATACAAGCTAATAAAAACGCTATTTCTCTTGCCACCTAGCTTGCCTCAGGTTTGATTTCCGCTCTGGTCGCTATCCTCCCCGCAACTTTTTCTAGCGTTTCAACAATCCTTTCCAATTCATGCGTATTTGCTGCCTCCACTAGTGGTGCTCCTTTGAGCCAGGCCATGGAGAGCGACGGATCGTCCTGAATAACACCGATGGGCTCGATGCCGTGATCTGCCAACGTGTGCCGTACATACCATTCTGTCTCTTCGTCCCGCACACGATTCATGATGAACAACACGCCTTTAACCTCGGCCTCCCGGTAGAGCCGATTTACTAATTTAACCAGATCAGGGTGTTCCAGATGGGCTGTAGCGGGTAGTCGGCCGGCTTTTAGCTGATCGACCATGTCTCGCATGTTGATAGCCATTTGGATCGCGGCGCTGGTTGGATCTATGACCACGATGATCCAATCTAGGCTGATAATGTTGCCCCTGGCAGAGTCCTCGAAACCGGCCTTATAGTCCACGAGAGTAACGGGCGATTCGTCAATGAAGCGAGGTCTGAAATCCCTGGCTATTTTGGCGATAGGCCCATCACAGCCGGCCCCGGGGCCTTTGTCGCCCATTTTCCCGGCGATAAAAAGATGGATCCCCTCAGGTGTGTCGCTTTGATACACATTGGGAAGATCGTCGATGGAAATATGCGCACCGACAAGTGGTGTAGGATCGTCTACGGGGCAAGTAACGGACCCACCACTAAAAACCATACCACCGTAATAGTCAAGCAACGGTTTCGGAGCCTTATCCACCCCCAGCGCTTCCGAAAGCCCAACATTAGTTGAGTCAGCATCCAACAAGCACACGTCATAACCTCTATTCCTGAGCGTTTTCGCTAACAGGACAGCTACAGTGCTTTTACCGCAACCCCCTTTGCCAAATATCCCTAATCGTTTACCGTTAAGTCTCTTTACCAGTTTATCTGGCATGACGATATCCTCCAGAACGCTCAAATCCGAGTTCGATCTTTATCTTCATCACTTGCCTGGCGGCGACGCCGTTCGCCTGGAGCACTGGCTAGACTGTGCGCCTCATCCGGGTAGTGAGCCGGGGCCGCGCTCCAGAACCGCACTCCAAAACGCTCCACAACCTGAGCTCGCCCACTGGCCCCTAGTTCGATTAACACGTCAGCGATCTGTTCAGGCGCCCATTGGGCCAATGCTTGTTCTAGCTCTTCCTGGCGCATGGGATGGCGGGTGATGATCCCTAAGATGGCGTCAACTATTTTTTCGTCACTTCCCAGGTCGAAAGTGCCTTCGGCCGGATGGACCACTTTGGCAAAGCCGCCCAGAATAGCTAGGGCGCGCGCCAACCCCTCCTCATCAGGCGGATGCACCCAGGTCTCGGCCGGCGGACGCGTCGGCATATTGATGTGTACCTCGTCAGGCCGGATCTGGCACAGAACTTCCGCGATGTCGCCCAGAGCTTTTTGACTATCGTTTAAGCCCTGCACCAGCATCACCTCGATCCATAGTTTGCCGCTATATTCACGTCGGAAGGCAAGCAATCCATTTACCAGGCCTTTGAAAGTTATATCCGGATGTGGGCGGTTGATCTGGCGATATCGATCGGCCGAGCCCGCATCTAGTGAGGGCAACACAGCATCAGCTGCAGATAATTCTCGACGTACTTCCGGCAGATATAGCAAGGAGCCATTGGTTATGATGGCCACCGGAATCTCGGTCAAATTTTTGACCTCACGAATCAGCCAGCCCAGGCCGAGGTGTAGGGTTGGTTCGCCCGAGCCGACAAATGTCAGCCAGTCGATCTTGCCAGGTTTGTGCGCGGCGAGAGCTTCTTCTACCTGGGCAAGAATCTCTTGGCGAGGGAAATAGTCGCGCCGCTCGTTGTTCAGCGGCACGGTACGCCCAAGCTGGCAGTAGATACAATTCCAGTTGCAAGTCTTAAGCGGAATCGTATCGATACCCAGCGACTGGCCTAGACGCCGGGATGGTACCGGGCCAAAAACGTATTTCATTCTCGAAATGGTATCTCCAGATTGTTAACCTCATTCAGGTTACTAGCGATCAACCGATTGAAGGTGTCCGGCGCAATCACATCTTGACCTAGCCAGAAACCCTGGCCGCCTCGCAAGAAGGATGGTGATGCCATCTCACAGGCATAGTCAAACTCGACCAGCCGGCCGGTTGCCAAATGAAATACGAGCATATACGAGGCTGGGCAGTGAGCGCGCGGCCTCAGATGGAGGTCTCCATCAAGCGCTTCCACGAGGGTATGGACTGTCTCCACATCCGTGATAGTAAAAAGTTCCTCTAAACAGGCTGATGTACAGTCATCTCCCTTTTCCTGCCGCAATACGTCGATCCGGGCCGTCTGATCCAAATCCGCTAAGGTAACCAGATTTAGACCGGGGCCATCTTGTTGGGCGGCATCTTGGGATGGTCGTTGTGCATCCCCTGCGCCGGATGAAGGCTGTGGTCGGCAACCAACGATGAACGGGAGGCTAAGTAAAGGCAATAGCCCAAGATACAGTCGATTGATTTTCATATTCGTTCCTCGTTTCGCGCGAAAGCGGCGGATATCAAGCGGCCGGTATGATTCGTTGCCAGATCCAGCCGCAAGAGACGATGAAACACAGGCACCATAGCCCTATGGTGAGGGTTCTGTCCTTTCGCCACGACCAGCAAACAAGGGCGAACCAAATCATCGAAAATATCAGCGCTGATATCCAGGCCATATGGGACAGAAAGCCTAAACGATTGACCAACAAAACCATATGGACCACCGCAAAAGGTCCCATGGTGAGCGGGAAGAAAATAGCCGAGGCTCCGAAAGCCATCACCTCCTGTCCAGCCAGCACCAACACATGAGGCAATAACGCCCCGGCAAAAAATAACCAGGCGAGGGGAGACAGACATTGAATCTCTTGTTCGGAAGCCGGTTCGTTTATGTTTTGCATCTTTCCACCTACTTTGCCACCATTTGCGTCACTAGTTTTGTTTGAGCCGATCCTCTAAAGAGACTTTTTGCGACCAGGATCATAAGCAGCGTCATGACTATTGCAGATGATAAACACCAGGCGCAAACTGCTCCGACGACAAGTAGTTCTAACAAGGTCAGGTAAAGTGAGAAAATTACGCCAAAGATGGTTAAAAAAACCAGGCCTAAGAACGCGAGTAGACTTAAACGCCCGGACAAGGATCTTTGTCCGATCCACAGGGCAATAATGGCTGTGTAACTCAAGGCACCTAGCACAGCCACAGGGATGCCTACCAATTGGGCGTAAGGGCTGGATTGCACGATGTTGCACTCGCCGACAGGCCCACAAACTGCCTCTACCTGGGCTACTTCCACATAGGAAAGGTACAAAGCCACGGCCAAGCCGATCACGGCCAGGGCCGGTATGGCCCATGATAGGTTACGGGCAACAAATGGACGGCCGGCCGGAGACGACAATCGCCGGATGATCAACAGCGCGGTGTAAATCAGGGCTATTATCATGCCAATCAGGACCAGCCTGGCCAGGTTGAATCCTATCGGATCGGCTGGCGGAGTCACGATTTCTGATGAAACCGTTACGCTGTTGGCATTTTTCAGAGTTTGTATCGACGGGGCCGTTGCCGGGGCTGCACCTTGTGCTTTAGCTGATTCTTCAATGGCGGTCGATGACATATCTTGCCCGGAGGGAACGGCCGTCGGCAAAACAATAGGCTCGGGTTCTTGGGGAACGTCTTCCGATTCGGCCGTTATTGGCGTTGCTATGGCGGGTTCCGCGCCTGGATCGGCCGACGGCGGTAGATCGGGAATGGCGATAGCCAGGCCTGGAATCTCCGGCCAACCGATTCCCCCAACCGATAATCCATCCTCAACTAGGGCGGGGAAGCGGGCGGGGATTTCGGCGCCGCCAACCAGAACGGTATCGCCTACTATTAGAGTCGGCACACCCAGACGCTCCTGTGGTATCTCAAAGCGCTCGATTGCTCTCCCGTAGAGATCGCTGCCGGCCGGGTGTGAAGTATCTATTCCAATAATCTGAAGTTGTTCCCCGTATTTTTCCTGCATGGGAATCAGAAAATCATTGATGACTTGGTGACAGTGGGGGCAGGTTGGTGAATAGAAGAGGATGGCCTGGACAATGGCTTGCCCGGCCGTTTGGGCAGCAGCTGGAGAGGGTATTAACAACAGGGCCAGCAAGAGCATAGCTGTCATCAGTTTTAAGGGTGAAGGCGAGGCAGCCGGGCATGATATCGTCCCAGTAAACGCCGTCTTCTTTGTACTGCCTCGCCCTCTCATTCGTTATTGTCCTGATAAAAAAGTTTTCAGCGCTAAGGAGCGCTGCCTAAAATACAAGTGACAGGCCTGCGCCCTGGGCATCCAGCAAGAAAGAGGGGGCGTTCATGATCTCTACACCCTCTCGCACATCTTCCACTTTGATATCCTTGTTCTCCAAGGCCAGTTCGCAGAGGATCACCCGGCCGCCTTCGTCGATGATATCGTCGAAAAGCTGGACCGGATCGGGTAAGCCTTTCAGCTTCTTTTCCCTGATCTTCTCCAGTTCGCCTTTCACCAAGACGGGGGCGCCGCCAGGACAGAAGAACAACATCACCTCTTCGCCAATACTGACGCCGGAAGCACCCATGATCAAAGTGGGCATAACATGGGGGGCATCGGCGTGATTGCATACGACGACCATTTTTCCGTTTCCATTTTCGCTCATCATAATCTCCTTATCTGATGGGGCATTCAAAAATCACCCCTGAATTAGCTAAAGTATTTCATTCACTAATCGCTTAAATCGATCTCTATAAAAAGCGTTTACCTTAAACCACAATGGGGGATGGCTCTGCCTCGGCCGCTTGCCGGGCTATTGCCTTTTGTCTTACCTCCTGAAAATAGATGGCCACCGGCCGGTAGGCTAAATGGGACCATTTTCCGAAAGGCACTTCCAGGATCAACATGGGTACCAACATGGACAGATGAATGACATAGGTGTAGTAGGTGGCTAGGGGCCAGCCGATGTAACGGAAAGAGTGAACCAAAATGCCAGACAATGTCACCAAAATCAGTAGGATAGGGAAAATCCAATCGCTTGGATGTGAGAAGCGGTGCATCTGGTTGTTTTTTCGAATTCGCCCCCAGATGGCTCGCCCGGCGCCATAAAGAAGCGCGATGGTGGCATAGTATCCAAGCCAGCGTTGCGGGTGATACCAGGGGTAGATGTTATCGGTTTGGAACCAGCGTAAAAAGAACACGATGATGATCAACATCAAGACGTAACCACTAACCAATATCATGTGATCAATCCAAGGTCGTTCATCATCGCACGTCGACCATCTTTTCTGAGTGACAAACTGGTAGGGGATATTCCAGGCCTCGGCCAGGTACAGGGACAGTGGTATTTTTGCCTTTGTCCCTTGCCGCATGGTGAACGTATACATGCGCAAAACGTTTGAAAGCAGGAAGAACAAGAGAAAACCGGCCATCATCCAATCGCCGATGTGGATGATGTGAACGGGGGCAAAGGTGTTGAGCTCTACTTGATCAGTTACTATCGGCCCGTGAAACAAGGCAAATATCAGAATGATAAATATGCTTAACAGCAGGATCGAGCCGACCTCCCAAACTATTGATGTGTAAAATTTTTGCGCCAGTCCGGTCCAATCATATTGGGCTGTGAGCCAGCGCCGCAGCGCCATCTGTGCCTCAGCAGGTTCCGCGCCCCTGGGGCACGTTTCGGAACAGTCACCGCAGTAGTAACACAGCCACGGGTCTACATTCTGGCGAAGGCGATCCTCTAAGCCTATCTGCAGGAGCCTGATATTGTTCCTGGGAAACGGGGTCTCGTCGGTGGCAAGGGGACAGATCGCGGTACAGTTGCCGCAATTAAAGCAAGCTTCGACGTTGACGTCACCATATTCTTTGATTTCAGACAGCAGGTTGGGGTCTACACGAGTGCTCATATCTATTTGTCCTCTGCCATTTGGTACAGATAGTATTCACCGCACATGCCGGTTTCGACGACAAGGCCGTATTTTTTCATCGCCGTTACATGCCACAGTACCTGGTCGGCCGGAAGGTCTGTTATTTCGGCCAACTCGGGCACCGCTCTGGGCGCTTCTCTCATCGGTTTGCAGATTTGCCTGCGGATCGCTTTTTGTTCTTTAAGTAGGGCCTGAGTGCGGGTCACTGTTTCTTTATGTTCTTGGCGCAGGCGCTTGAGCATAATGCCCCGCTTCTTGGCTTCTTCCTTGTTGGTCATGTGACAATCTCCAGTGCAGGTAGATCCTCGGTCGCCAGGGCGTCGACCATGGCTTCATATTGCTTCAGCGTCCAACCTTGCAAATCGATGGCCCGGTTGGGGCAGGCGCTCACGCAGGAACCGCAGCCGGCACAGTTGGCAGCTGTTACGAAGGCTTTTTGCGCCGTCTGACCATTGGTAGAGATGGTCCGCAAGGTAATAGCGTCCTCGTAGGGGCACACGGCAATACATTGGCCACTGCCGTCGCAACGATCCGGATCCACTCTGGCCACAAAAGGCTCCAACTTAACCTGTCCTTGAGCCAGCAACACGGCCACTTTGGCCGAGGCGGCCGAGGCGGCCGCGCAGCTCTCCTGGATGTTCATTGGGCCTTGTGCGGTGCCTGCTAAAACGATACCCGGTACGGCGGTTTCTACCGGTCTTAGTTTGGGGTGTACTTCCAGCAAGAAGCGGTCCGTTCCCGGCGCGATCTTGAGTAACTTGATGATGTCATCTACCGGATTAGGCATCATGCCCACTGCCAACACCACCAGGTCAACTGGAATTTCCAACTCCTCGCCCCAGGTCAGGTAATCTTTGACATTGATCAGCAACGGAAAGTCGTCGTCAGGTGGGGCCGCGGTCACGGAGGGCAACTCGTCATCGTGAAATCGCAGGAAACGCACCATGTTTTTGGAGGCTCGGGTGTAGTACTGTTCGTGACCGCGGCCGTAGGTGCGGATATCTTCATAAATGTCGAAAATATTGACTTTCGGGAATCGCTCGCGCAGCTCGTTGGCCACTTGTAAAGTAGCGGTGCAACAGACGCGCGAGCAGTAATCATTCACCTGACCATCGGGTTGAGGCTCGTTGATGCCATCGAGCTGCCGGCTGCCGACACAGTGGATAAGAGCGATGTTGCGCACAGGGCGATCAGCCCAGCGCAGTTCTTCTCCTTCACCTGTTAGGGCCAAGAGGCGGATGAATTTGGGTAAGGTCATCACTTCTGGAAAAGTATCGAATCCGTACTCGCCGGGAAACGGTTCGTAGGGCTTGAAGCCGGTGGCAACGACGACTGCTCCCACGTTAATCTCGAAGGTCTGAGGATTGTTTTCCAGGTGTAGAACCTGTTCGTCGAGCTGCACACAACCATCGACGTAATTGTCCCAGTCAACGGCCGGTACCGGCGGGTAGCAGCCGTCATGGGCTCGATAGATGGCTTTACGTTTGGTCAGGCCATAATCAAACTCGTTCGGCACCTCGACGGTACAGGTTGCTATCGCCTCATCGGCAGCGTCGGCGCTTATTCCGCGCGATTGCTGCCGTATTTTGGTTTTGAAGTCGCCTACGTATCCCTTAACGCCAACTAATTCAGCCTGGGTATAAATAGTTATATTCGGGTGAGCGACGATCTTGTCTATCAGATCATGCAGCAAGTCTCGAGCCGATTGACCGGTGGGGAAGATCGTTTCCAGCTGAGCCATATGACCGCCTAAAAATGGCGATTTCTCGATGAGCGTAACCTTGATGCCACGGCGGGCGATGTCCCAGGCGGCCCGTAAGCCGGCCACGCCGCCGCCGATGACCAGCGCGTGCTGCCGTGCCTCGAGGTGGATTGGCTCCAGGGGATCGAGTAGACGGGCCTTGGCGATACCGGCGGCCATTAAACGGACCGCCTTTTGTGTCGCTCCGTTGGGGTCGTCGTGATGAACCCAACTATCTTGCTCGCGCAGACCGACATGATGGTAGAAGTAGGGATTGAGACCGGCGCGGGCCACAGTGCCGCGGAAGGTCTGTTCGTGCAGCGAGGGGGCACAGGCGCCGATGACGACCCGGTTCACGCCTCGTTCTTTGATGTCTTCTTCGATCAGCGCTTGTCCGGCATCGGAGCACATGGACATATCGACCCGAGAAACCACGACATTTTCAAACGTGGCCAAGGCTTTGG
>JAHEJP010000478.1 GCA_024638855.1 Chloroflexota bacterium | reverse complement strand
TGCTGACCGTATGGCAATTAACGAATCTTGATCGCCAGAGTGTGGGTTTGTTATTGGTAACGTGCCTGCTGGCTTCCGTATTACAGGCTTTTAAGGTCGAAGGTTCAACGGCGCGCACCAGTTATAACTTGAGCTGGGTCGTCTACGGCTTTAGCCTGGTGCTCTTGGGTCCGCCGGCAACCATGCTGGTCATCGTCTTCTCCCACACGGTGGAGTGGATCTGGCATAAATATCCCTGGTACATCCAGACCTTCAATATCGCCTCCTTCGCCATCGCCGTCACTGTAGCCGGCGTGGCTTACGGTTTGATCAGCCCTTCGGCCGAGCCGCTCAGCCTTGCCGGCAGCCTGGCCATCCTGTCTGCCGCTGCCCTCTTCACCTTCGTCAATCACATGATGGTCGGTTTGGCGGTCAAATTAGCTCGAGGTCAGAGAGTGGTCGAATCGGGCGTTCTGGGTGCTCTGACCCTATCCCTCGACGCCGGCATGTTGTGCCTGGGCGCGACCGGCGCTCTCATCTGGCTGGTCAACCCTTATGCCGTCATCCTGGTGGCCTTGTTGGCCATCTTGCTGCAAAATGTCTTGCGGGTGCCCGCTTTGCGACGTCAGAGTGAAACTGATCCCAAGCTTGGCATTTACAACGCCCGTTATTTCGACAAGGCTTGCAAACAGGAGCTGAAACGGGCCAACCGCTTCAACCGGCCCTTAACTCTGGTCATGGCCGATATGGACCTGCTACGCCAGGTCAACAATCGCTACGGCCACCTGGCGGGTGACGTCGTGTTACATGGCGTGGCTCAAATCCTGCAGAGTACGGCCGGCGAATACGACACCGTGGCTCGCTTCGGCGGCGAAGAGTTCGCCATCCTCATGCCTGAAACGGAACCGAAACAAGCCATTTTAATCGTCGAGGAGATGCGCCGGGCCATTGAAAATGCCGAAATCAAGGTCGATACCAGCGTGACGCCCCTCAAGGTAAGCATGAGTTTCGGCCTGGCAGCCCGTAACGATGAAGAATTATCAACCAACGAGCTCATGCACCGGGCTGATCTGGCGGTTTACGAAGCCAAGCAGGCAGGGCGTAACCGCGTTCGTATTTATGGATCATCTGTGTCTGAACTAGGCAATCAAATATTTGAACAAATCCCAGTTTCACTCACAGAGGAGGATAACCAGCCAGAAACGCCGGGCGAAGAAATCGCTCGCCAAAGTCACGTACCACCGGTTGAGGAGGCAAAGCAGCCTAACTCACCCGAGGATGATGCCGGTCAATCCAATGAAGTGGCGCCGGCAGCGCCAGCTACAAATTCCTGGCAGATCAACCTCTATGTCGGCGCGGTGGTGCTTACGGCCATAACCCTAGGGATACTCTTCGTACACTCGGGGATAGAAAATGATTGGCCTGGCTTTATCGCCTTCTTTTTAGTAGTCGTTTTGGTGGAAGCCCTGGCGATCAGTATTTATGTTAAAGAAACCTCGGTCTCAACCTCAGCCGCGCCCTTATTGGCCGGCGTATTGCTCTTCGGCCCCTTCGCCGCCTTATTCTTGGGCTTAGGCGTGGCCCTGGCTGCTTACTTCCGCCAGCGCAGCCGGCTCGACCGGCTGCTATTCAATAGTAGCAACCATGTCATCGGTGGCCTGGTAGTCGCCGGCCTGGTCTTCTTTCTTGGCCGGCAACTGCCATCGATGCCGGTCCCCGCCCAAATCGCCGTCAGCCTGGTAGGCAGCATGCTCATTTTTTTCACCACCACTATTCTGGTTGCCGGAGCGGTCAGCCTCAACGGTCGCCAACCATTAAGAGAGGTATGGCGCGAGCGCTTCCGTTGGTTAGCGCCCTATTATCTGGCCTTAGGCGTCGTCGGTTATGCTCTGATCTTTAGCTACCTGACCGCCGGCTTGCTGGGCATCCTGGTGATCATGGTGCCCTTGCTCATGCTGCGTTTCAGCCAGAAGCAATTTATCGACCATACCAAGGCTGTCGTTAGCCAATTGAAAAACAATAATATTAGATTGACCCAGCAGGCCGGGGAGATCAACCTTCTGAACGAGGAGTTGCTGGTGGTGCTGGCCAAGGCCACCGATCTGCGCGATCCCTATGTCATGGAACATTCCCTGAATGTGGCCCGTTATGCCGAGCTCATCGCCCAGGAAATGGACCTACCGGATACGCAAACTGAACTGGTGCGCAAAGCCGGGCTGCTGCACGATATCGGCAAACTCTCCATTCCCGATGCCATCCTCTTCAAACCCGCCAAGCTGACCGGCGAGGAATATGCCCAAATTAAGGGTCACGCTCAGACAGGGGCCGATATCATCCAGGAGTGCCACTCCCTGGCTGCCTTGATCCCCATCATCGCTCACCACCATGAATGTTACGACGGATCTGGTTATCCCGACGGCTTATCCGGCGAGCGCATCCCCTTGGAGGCAAGAATATTGGGCCTGGCCGATGCCGTCGAAGCCATGGCCTCCGACCGGCCCTACCGCCGCGGCCGGTCTCCCTACGGCATCGTCGACGAGTTGCTAAAATTTTCCGGCCGCCAATTTGATCCCCAGGTTGTCCAGGCGCTGATCCGGGTGCTGCAGAAACAAGGTCAGAGCGTCATCGTCAACTCCGCCCGTTATGTAGAAGCCCGTGAGGATATGCCCGGTAAACACAAGGCGGCACCGCTCAATGGCCAAAGACTCACCACAGAACCCATCCTTGCCACGACCTAATCAGTCTATTGGAAATGTTCTAATCCTCAAAGAATAAGCATTACCTACTCGAAAAAAAAGCAAGGCCCTTAGGCCCTGCTTTCTGTGTATTATTTAGCGGTAGAAACCTAATTCTTTTGTCTACTGAAAATGACAGGTCAGCTTAAGATCGCCTGCGGCAGAGATGGTCTGTTTCCAATCATATGTGTCATCAATGATGCTGGTGTCAGGATCGCCAGTATCATAGAACACCCCACAGTCCCATAAAGGATCTCCGTCCCCGTCCAGGAAGTCATAACTGTCATACACGATCGCCGAGCCTGTATCATTACCAATGTTCCAAATTTCGCATTGGAATGTTATGTTGCCATTATCATTGTTGGAGCTAATCAACTTGTATTTGTTAGCTCCAATGGTCTTAAAAGGATAAATTTCATTATCTGTATCATCAAAATCAAAATATGTACACGTACTGCCTTCCGGGTTAATGACTACCGTGGCACCATTAGCTGCAATCTCCGGCACTACCAACAAAACGATGATCAAAATCATCAAAGCCATTAGACTGACAATGCTAACTTTTCTGCGCGACATTTTCCTCATTTTTTACTCTCCCTACAGTTTATATATGTGACCTGTGTCGATCACTTCCAACAGAATTCCCTTATCGATGAGACCCTATTTGAAATTCAATTCAGCTAGCACCTCCTCTTTCTCTAGGCAATACGACAACGAAAACGATTAGTCTGGTGCTGTCGAATTATATGTAGCCTGAGCTTAGCCAGGTCTTAACTGAGTTAAAAAGTATTTGGGAAGTCGCGCAACAACTTATTGAAT
>JAHEJP010000477.1:1602-3533 GCA_024638855.1 Chloroflexota bacterium | reverse complement strand
TAGCGCCAGTTGTGGCGGTCAGCAGTGAGCCTGGCGAAGAATATTCAACTGATTTCAACCTTCATAGTGGCGCCGAGGTCAACCTTGGCGAAACACAGGGACAGTGGGTTCAATTAGCCCTGCCTGGTGGCGCTATCGAAGGCTGGATACCGCTGAATGCGGTCGAGGCGGTGGCCACAGGGCCATCTGTCCATGGTACTCTCCTTTAGGTCTGAACCCAGGTTCCAGCACTGTAATATGTTTGAGGCCTGGATTTACTTCCCTCAGATGTTAAATTACTAGTCGCATTCCAGGTAATAGTCCCGACAAGTCATCTCTTGGATGACAATGCCGATCATTCCCAGAAATGGCCAGAGCATTGGCCTGAGGAGAGAGTTTTGAAGAATAACGGTCAGGTCCAAAGCAGCACCCAAGTGAAGATCCGGAATCGTTAACAAACCGGCGACGGGCAATCCTGAGATAAAGTGAAGACCAGCACCTTTCAACGTTGTCATCACGATATTGAGATGCCTCTTTACATCGAGCAAGACAGTCAAAACGGCGTAAATGGTCGCGGTTAATATCCCCACCACATCTGCCATAAAACCAGATTTTAGGCCGATAGCACATGGACGGCCGTAGCAATCCAATAGCCAAGGGAAGCCCTAAATCGATAACAGAACAAGAAAAAAGCGATTGCCAAAATCCAGAAATGTCATGCCAATGCCACCAAAGGCCAACAGAGAAAGGCAAATAAGCTGGATAATGGCTACGTTTCCCTCCTAGTCAAGTGGACAGCTACCCACCCTTCAACAACGGTAGAATAGTATCAGTAGTCAGACCAAAATTATGACATATCCTACTCATGGTTGCCAGCTGAGGGTTCGATGGTTGTCCATAAACCCTTTGTCAGGTAGTTTGTAGGAAGACTGGAACAGTTTTGAGCTAAGCATTGGCGTGACCCGGATGGGGGATTCAGTAGTTTTGAGTAGGATATTAGGGTGCCTTGCTAATACGTCGTGTCTTCCAGGCAACCCGTAGAAAATTCGTCAAATGATGAACAGGATCGATATGGCTCGATTCCCCGGCATAGATGGTGCGTATCGGCGCCCAATCCAATTCATATCCATGGCGAACGGCTACAACAATCATCTCCAACTCAAACTCGAAACCCGCTTCATCGCCATCCACCAGGTCCATCATAAGCCGGTTGCTGATCAAACGATAACCTGATTGGTTGTCAAAAACCTCCCGGCCGATTGCCCAGGAAAAAGTCTTCTCACCCAGGGTGTTCGCCAACCGCCGCACCGGAGGCATATCTTTAAATTGCCGTCTGCCGATGATCAGATCTGGTTTTCCTTCATCATAGGCTTTCAGGAATGTTGGGATTTCGGCGGGATCATGCTGGCCATCCGCATCTAGAGTTACCACCGCCTCAAATTGTTCGGCTAGCGCCCGGTAGAAACCAGCCCGTAGAGCGGCTCCCTTGCCCTGGTTGGGGTTCTGCATCAGGACCATCGCCCCCGCCGCCTTAGATACAATGGCCGTATCATCGCTGGAACCGTCGTCAATGACCAAAACGGGTAAATAGCGTGAAGCCCCGGCGATAACCGGTTCAATCCGGGCTCCTTCATTGTAAGCCGGAATGAGGGCCAAAATCTTACGCTTGGCGTCCAGGATTTCGTTTTCTTCAGTCAACTTGTTGTTTCTTCACAGATAGTTCAATCGATAAAATCGTCTAATGGGTAAAACATAATGGGATTCGTCATAAGAATTAGCAACAATTCGTATTGCAGGAGGCGCTCGGCTATAAACAATGGCTTTTAATTCCGATGTTTTTATCCTAAAATCAGGTTGAGGCAAACGACATGGCGAAACATATCCTAGTAGTTGATGACGATGCGCTCTTGCGGCGAAGTTTAAGTTTGCAACTAGAACAAGCCGGTTATCGG
>JAHEJP010000477.1:0-1502 GCA_024638855.1 Chloroflexota bacterium | reverse complement strand
TATAAGTTAGTGCCACAAGAAGGATAATGATGCGCACGTTGCGGGGTCGCTTCATTTTGAGCCATCTATTACCAATAATCGTCGTCATACCCTTGTTTGGCGTAGGTCTGATCTATCTCTTAGAGACCCAGGTCTTGTTGAATGAATTGTCGGAGGATATGGGTGATCGCGCCAACCTAATCGCCACCGCCATCAACCGGCAACCCGGAATCTGGCAAGATCCCGAACAGGCGGCCGCCTTTATCACCGGCATGAGCATTTTCGTGCAGGGTCAACTGTACCTTATCAGCCCAAATGGCACCTTATTGGCCAGCAATGACCCAGCGCTTAAGGATCAAAACATTTTAGACCTGGCTGGCTTAGAGCAAGCGCTTGGTGGCGAATCCAGTGTCCTGGTCTTTTATGGTATCAGTCAGCAACGCGGTGAAGCCTTGATACCGGTCACAGACGTCAATGAACAATTGATAGGTATCGTCGGTATCACTGAATCGCTGCAAGGAATTGCCACAGAATTTGGCCAATTGCGCTGGTTAGTTATCCTCGCTTTGCTGGTACAGTTCATCGTAGCCATCATCATTGCTTTGTTATTGGCCCAACGTCTGGTCCGGCCGATCATGACCGTCACCAATGCGGTGACTGAGATTGCCGATGGCTACCGCGTAGATCCAATACCCGAAGAAGGGCCGAACGAGATAAAAGGATTGGCCTTATCGGTCAACGTGTTGGTCGGCCGCTTGAGGGTTCTAGAAGATACGCGACGTCGGCTGCTTGCCAACCTCGTCCACGAAATAGGACGACCTCTTGGCGCTATTCGTGCCGCCATTCACACATTGCGCCTGGGCGCGGCCGAAGATCCCGAGATTCGCGAAGAATTATTGGCCGGTATCGAGGACGAAGTCAAGCGAATGCAACCCCTGTTGGACGACCTGGCTCAGCTTCACGGGCAAGTCTTAGGCACGCTGGAATTAAGTAGAGAACCAGTGGCCTTGAGCGAATGGTTACCCCCGCTGCTATTGCCCTGGCGAGCGGCCGCCCTAGAAAAAGGTTTGCTCTGGCAAGCGTCAATCCCTGAGGATCTTCCGACGACAAAAATCGATCCGGCTCGCATGGCCCAGGTTGTGGGTAATCTCCTGAGCAATGCCATCAAATACACCCCATCCGAGGGCACGATCAATGTAGTGGCCAGCAGCGACGACGACTCTTTTTGGTTTAGCGTCGTTGACAACGGTCCTGGCATCATGCCAGAAGAACAAGAGAAGGTGTTCGAACCATTTTATCGCAGTACCAAAGAACGCCGTTTTCCTCAAGGGCTCGGATTGGGATTAACCATAGCATTGGACCTGGTGGAAGCCCACGATGGCCAGCTAAATATAGAAAGCGCACCGGGCACGGGCAGCCGCTTCATCGTCCGCCTGCCTTTGACCTGAATAAGCCTGTCTTAGCCTAGGGCTTCATCCGCCGTAATCAAGCTTGAGGAGGCCCTTGCTCGATTCTTTCCAGCA
>JAHEJP010000120.1 GCA_024638855.1 Chloroflexota bacterium | reverse complement strand
TAAAGACGTTCAGTCATCAGACATTATTGGCTAAAAACCCAGAGGTGATTCAGCGCGATTATGAAGCCTGTAATCGCTTCGACATCATGGAAAGATTGGTGGAAATGACTTTGCCAACATTGGTCATTTGTGGAACTCAGGACCAGATGACACCCCTAAAATACAACCGGTACTTAGCTGAAAATATTCCCGGCGCACGATTGGTGATCATTGAAGGTGCGGGTCACATGGTCACGCTGGAACGTCCCCATGCCGTATCGAAATCAATCCAGACATTCCTGCAGGACATCATACCTGAATCCGGGGATAAATGATGTCAAAGTCAGGTAGTAACCAGGTAACGATTAACCTACATGGTGATTATTCTAAATAGGCGCACAAGGCATGTCGTAACAAACGATCGATGGCAGCTATGGCCCGGCCGCGGTGGCTGATTTGGTGTTTTTCGTCCGCAGGTAATTGGGCCATCGTCAGATCTCGGTCTGGCAAGTAAAAAACCGGATCGTAACCAAAACCCCCCATCCCGTATGGTTCCCTAGCGATCATCCCTTCACAGACGCCATCGGCTGCACCGATAAATCCTTCGCCATCAGCCAGAGCCACAGTACAGCAAAAACGGGCCGTTCGTTGATCCCAGGGCACATCGGCTAATTCGCGCAACAATAATTCATATCGTTGCCTAGGGTTTAACCCCGGACCCCCGAATCGAGCGGTATGTACGCCGGGACGACCGTCCAGCGCATCAACCTCCAGGCCCGAATCGTCGGCCAATGTTAACAAGCCTGTTTCCCGAGCATAACCAGTGGCCTTGAGGATGGCATTTTGCCTGAAAGTTATCCCGGTTTCAGCAACCTCTAAATTTGTCCCGATATCATCCAGACCTAACAATTCGACTTCCAAATTACCTAACATTTGTGATAACTCAATGACTTTTCCCGGGTTCCGAGTTGCCACCAACAATACAGGACTCACAATTTCACCTTAAGGCCCACAAGAATTCCGGCCAAAGACCTGGTCATCCACCTTGAGGTCTTCGAAATTGGTTAGAACCGACCGGATGCGTTGACGCCTAACTTCGGCCCATGTTATACTCCGACTTCGATAGAGAGCCTACCCTTGTCTTCCAATTATGTTGTATTAAGCTAGTATACGGGAAGTAGCTTAGAACCTCTAGCGACGAGAAACACCATGAGTAGTAATAAGGGATCAAAACTCCGTTTCAATTTTGGTTTTCTACTGGAAGCGATCACAGGCACCAGCCGGACGATGGAGCTCGATTATCCATCGATCCTGCTGGAAGATGACGTCACGCTCACACCTTTGAAGGGGAGTTTTCAAGCTATTCGAAATTCCAAGGGAATTTACATTACTGGCGGATTGCACAGTAACGTTGGGGCCGAGTGTGCCCGCTGCCTGGACCCTGTTCACCTGGCGATCACAATCCAGCTTGATGAGCTTTTTTACTACCCTCCACAATCAACGCCGCCTGGCGAATTTTCGGTGGGTGAAGATGGTTTTTTGGATTTGGCTCCACTCGTCAGGCAACTCAGTCTGTTAGAAATACCGATGCAACCGTTTTGTCGCTCTGATTGCAAGGGCATTTGCGCTGAATGTGGTCAAAACTTGAATGAAGCGACCTGCGACTGCGAAATCGATACTATCGACCCACGACTGGCTTCGCTACGTTCTTTGTTGGATAACTGAGTACTCTATTAACATGAAAGTCATGCGATCACCCGTTCTTTGTCATACCTGCGCGGGCATGACTTATTTCGCGATGTGTTTAAAAACCAACTTAATAAAGCATTAAGTGCAATTGCGCAAATCTTTATGGAATGACGCGAGAAATCTCGAGCGCAATTGCCGAGCAGTAAACCACCGCAAACAAATTTCAATCCGAAAGAATTAATCGCGGTTTACTTAAGCCAGCAAGCACAAACGATGTTTTACGATCAGGCTAAGATATACATTCGCAGCGGCGATGGCGGCGACGGCCAGATCGGATTTCGCCGCGAGAAACATGTTCCGCGAGGTGGCCCCGACGGCGGCGATGGGGGCAATGGGGGCGATATCGTCTTCATTGTTAACCCTCACACCAATAGCCTTGTGCGATACCACAGAAAGACTCATTTCCTGTCAGGCAACGGCAAACATGGTGGGCACAAACGGATGACCGGTGCCAATGGCGAAACTTTGCACCTGGACGTGCCAGCCGGAACTCTAATTCGCGACGCCGATACGGGCGAGATCCTAGCCGATTTGATCGATGTTGGGCAAGAATTTATCATATTGACAGGCGGCCGCGGTGGGCGGGGCAATGCTCGCTTCGCCAGCAGTACCAACCAAGCGCCTCGTCTCGCCGAAAGGGGTGAGCCAGGGAAGGAACGGTGGCTTTTACTTGAGCTAAAGCTGATCGCTGACGTCGGTATAATCGGCGTACCAAACGCCGGGAAATCCACCTTGTTATCAATGGTCAGTGCCGCCCGGCCGAAAATAGCCGACTATCCCTTTACAACCCTGCAACCGAATCTGGGCGTCGTCAAATTGGATGATTTCGATACTTTTGTCATCGCCGATATTCCTGGCCTGATCGAGGGCGCATCAGGCGGCGCCGGATTGGGTCACGAATTTTTACGGCATATAGAACGAACACGGATCCTGATTCATTTGTTAGATGGTAACGCCGCGGATCCCATGGAAGATTGGGCCATGATCAATCAGGAATTAGCCCTGCACGACTCCCACCTGGAAGAAAAACCCCAGCTTGTCGTCCTAAATAAAATGGACCTGCCTGATGCGATTGCTTGGGAGCCCCTGATCGCCGAACGGATGGATGAAGAGGGTCTGCCCTTTTGCAGCATTTCGGCCGTAACCGGTCAAGAGGTGCGCCAAATGTTGGCTCGGGCACGACAAATGCTGGATGATGCGCCGTTGCCAAAACCGGTTGTAGAAAACATGATAGTGCTCCGACCGGAACCTGACGAGGATGTCTTTGAAATCCTTCGTGAGTCGGACGGCTGGCGCATCAAAGGCAAACGCATCGAACGGATTGCCGCGATGACCTATTGGGAATTTGAGGCAACTACTCGCCGCTTCCAACAATTTCTTGACAATATGGGTATAAGCAAAGCCCTTCTGGAGGCGGGCGTTAATGAAGGCGATACAGTTTTCATCGGCGACGAAACCTTGGAATGGAGCGAATAGACGCGCCAAATAAGGCAACCTGTTGTGCTTCTGATGTTGAGCATGAAATGCTTTCCCTGTCATATGCCAGATGCTGCCCTGGACTCTATATCTTGACTGACTCAGCAACTCCATTCGAATGAAATGTCGACTGGTAAGGTGCCAGTCGACCTCCAATCCCCCACTTCCCGTTTTAACATGATGATTTCCGGGTTCCCTGGATTATTCTGCTTGTGAAAGACAGTTCCGCATTATCTTATGAAGCTTCTTCATCAGCCAGTTTTTTTGACTCGGGTACATATCGTTTCATTTGCGCCGCCGAGACCTTAATCTGTTTCCGGCAATTTAGGCACTCAACCTGGACATATTTCATCCGTTTTTCTTTGGCTTCAGAAACAGCTTCAACCATGAAGTCCCGGCTCAAATTAAATGAATGACGGCAAAATGTGCAACGTACGTGCATCGTCCAACCTCCAGTTCAGGGTTTTGATTCAATGATCTTTACCCTTATCATTATAACGTAGTAAAGAGGTTCTGGTGAGATCAAGCTTACTAACTCAGAATCCGCGTTATAGATAGAATCATTAAGATGAAATTCGAACCTGATCCAGCATTGACTGCTGAACTGATTAACGAAGGGCTTGCAAAAGGTAAGCTGCCATATGCCACTGTAACTAGCGACAGCATGTCTCCTTTGTTACTCCGGGGGGATGAGGTCCAGATCGCCCCGGTCAATGCCGCTGAATTGAAGCCAGGAGTTGTGATTCTATTGGCCAAGCCCGACGGCTTCTTAGCGCATCGTTACTGGCAAACCTGTCATCAATCCGATGGTACCTATTTCATCACTCGGGGTGACCGATCACCCGAGTTTGATCCACCATCACCAGATAATTACCTGGTCGGACAGATAATCGCCCGTCGGAGGGATTCTCGCCGACTATCGTTAACCAATGGGCCAGGCAGTTGGTTGAATCGTCGTTTGGCGGCTCTATCCAAATGGGATGTCTCCCTGCGCAATAAGAATGTTATCGTTAGTAAGATAGAGGATAACGGTTCGGACGATCATCACCATGGGCAGCAGAGTCTGGGAGCCAAAATTTCCCATCGTCTCTTGTACATCATAGCTATCATCCTGACCACTCTAGTAAACACGACAACAAAATCTTGACAATATGCTTCCCGTCAAGTAAGCTTTTCAATAACTATGCGAAATAGTTGGTATATCTTTACCAATAATATCAGGAGGCTATCATGAACGAAGATGGTCAGACCAGCCTATTCTCCCCCGGCTCCTTAGAACTGGATAATGCTCCTAAGTTATCCGCTGGCGCATCGATCCAGGCCGCTCTAGGTGCTTTTGAACAACACATGGAGGAAGAAGGTTTTTCGCTCAACACCCGTAAGGCATTCGCCAGTGATATTCGTTTACTTGGCGGGTATTTGGGCATTGGACAGCCTGTTGGCGAGATTGGCACCAAAAATCTTAACGATTTCCTAAGCTGGCTCGTCCACGAACGAGGGATTCCTTGTAGCCGCAAATCTTATGCCCGCCGGGTGACGACGATTAAAGTCTTCTTTGGTTGGTTATACGAATCAGGCGTATTGCCTGCGGATCCGTCGACGGCCGTCATTCAAATCAGCGTCTCCAGCCCCTTACCTGTTGTACCCTCCGATGAAGAGCTATTGTGGGCCCTACAAGTGACCGAAGCAATTCGCACCGGTGAAGGTGATGAAAAAGCCGACGCCAGGCCTCATTTGCTGTTGACCCTGCTGCTCAAAACGGGCATAAAAAAGGGAGAAGCAATGGCTATCGCACTCAATCACATCGACCGGGATGATCCCCCATTTCTCTTCATCCGCTACAAGAACCCCCGCATGCGTTATAAAGAACGAAAAATCTCTCTAGAACCTGCATGGCTAGAGGTTCTAGATGAATACATGGAACAGTATAAGCCGACCGACACTTTATTCACCTGTACAGCTCGAAACCTGGAGTATATCCTCAGCGATGTCGGTGAAGCAGCTGGGCTTAGCCAGGGTCGCCTTTCGTTTGAAAATCTGCGCTGGGCTTCGGCATTGGCCGATTACCGGAGTGGGGTAGAACCTTACGAGATTCGCCAACGTCTTGGATTATCACCAGTCACCTGGCGAGAGACCAAAAAGAAACTCGATCGACTGCGGGAGCGCCAAGGTGAATTGATATAACAACAAGCCAGGGATTCAGCCATTTGGTCCTTTGGCTTCAATAGAGTTATCCCCAGTTTCAAGACTCTGCTTCACGATCCTTTTTTCGGACATGATAACTTTGGATGGCTTTACGATTAATGAAGAGCAGCGGCACCTCTTTTGTCGGCTGAGCCGCAACTGAACGTAAGGGGAATATCGAAGCTCTAGTGACCGGGAAAAAATCATGTAAGTCGTCCAGCAAATCTTCGTCAGGCGCATCTGGTGGAACATGGAGTCTACCCTGGATGGCGAAAACCCCGGTATAGATGACAATCGGCCGCGTGCTGCTTTGCAAATGAATGTCGGCTAATTTCGCTTCGTCGAGCAGGCTCAGTACGACAACCATGCTCTTGTTAATCGAGCATTGTTCCTGTTGCACATTTCCGATGCGCCTATCGGCCGCCAATAGTGACATCTCGCTATTCTTAAATGGAATGAACTCCCAGTTCCGGTCGTTGAGGTAACCTTGCAGATCACCCCTGGGCTGAATATCTGCTAGTAAGATATAGTCCTCAGATACAACTTCAACTCGAAACGTGTTTAATTCGATTTCGCGGAACATATTACCCTCAACTCTGGCTATCAGGGTACGATACAGCCACCTTCAAAATAAGAATTTGGATCGTAGAACTTCGCTTCTGACAATTCCTGTCCTGTGCCTTTATCGCGGATCGTGATCGTATTCACCCAAGGACTACAGCGGGCGCCTAAAATCGAATGGGTAAAGGGTCCAGTACCTTCATATCTCGTTGGCGGTGCAGCATCCGAAATGAGTGCGGTATAAGGGCCAATACCACCATAAGGCGTCAGGTACATATCACATACCCAATCCAAGTTCTGATAGACGCAATTGCCCAGGGAAACATTGTAACCAAAAGGCTCTACCACCACCGGCGTTGGCGAGACTAACGGTGTATTCGTCGGCCTGGGCGTTGGTGTTCTAGGTTCGTATACCGAAATAACGAATTCCAAAACTGGTCCAATGGGGTTATCGGATTCATCCACCAATTGCCAAATGCTTTCATATTCGCCTGCTTGATTAGGGGCGATTAATTGTGTGATTAAGGTACTCTCAACGCCAGCTTCCAACAGATTTTCCAGGATTACAGGCTCCGATTCGCCAAATTCGTGACCACCACTATGGATCAGTTTCAAACCGGCCGGCAAGGGGCACGTTCCCGAATTCCGGAGAACCCAATTCATTGTGAAATTACTGCCAACTGGTGCAGAGTCAGAATTCTCATTTTGATAGGTATAACTATCAACTAATTCGACATCTTCTACACAGCCGACCAGGAAGGTGGCTGTGGCATTCGGCGTTTGCGTATTAGTCGGCGTCGGCGTCGCGGTCGGTTGAGGTGAATTTGTCGGTTGGGCCGTCAGTGTTGCGGCAATTAACGCCACGGCCGTCGAAACGTTATCGGCCGTCGGCTGAATCTCTTCGGGGATGGTGGCGGTTGGCTCGCTCGTCCTGGTTGGCGTGGCATCAAGCGCCACCAATAGTTCTTCGGGCGTTGGCGTCGAATCCGGTGAACCGCCAAAGATAAAGAAGCCACCCACGGCCGCAGAAACGATCAACAATAAAACCACCAGTCCGACAATCCACAACTTGCTGCTTTTCTTTTGAGACTCGGCAACGGGAAGCGGCGAAGTCACAATTTCAGTTGCTGCCGCCGGTATGGGCGGTACGGGAACGGCGATCTCAGTTTCAGAAATCTGGCTTGGCGGCGCAACACGAGTCGCATCGACCGGTGGAGGAGCCGTCGCTTCTTTTTTAGCCACCATCGTCGCCGCCGGAGGAGCGACTCTGGTCTCATCGGATGGTTGTCTGGGAACCGGCGTCGGCTGATCACGCACAGTAGCGGCAATCAGGGCGGCCGAAGCCACTTCCATATTACTGGCAGAAGCAGCCGACTTCAACTCAAGCATCATATCCTGAGCTGATTGGTAACGATCGTCGGGATTTTTAGCCATCGCCTTCACGATGACATCTTGGATTGGTTGGGGTATGTCCTCATTAAAGACCGCTGGCTGAGGCACCGGTTCATTAACATGTTTCAAGATAACAGCCAGAGGCGTATCGGCATCGTATGGTAGCCGACCAGTCGACATCTGGTAAAACAATACCCCTAAAGCGTACAAATCACTTCGTTCATCGCCAGGTTGGCCCAAACCCTGCTCCGGCGACATGTAAGCCGGCGTCCCGATCATGGCTCCGGTTGCCGTTACAGTCGGTCCGCTAAGGATCTTAGCTATACCAAAATCTGTCAATATAGCATGACCACCTTCATCAAGCATGATATTTCCGGGCTTAATATCCCTGTGGACCATGCCACGCTTATGGGCGTAAGATAGCGCCCCTGCCACCTCCAAGACCAATTGGACGGATTCCGAGAGAGGCATTCGTTCGTCGCTCTTGGACAAGTGTTCTAATCGTCTTTTTAACGTTCCACCCGAGACGAACTCCATGACGATGTAGTACATCCCTTCTTGAACTTCAAAATCATAAACGCTGACGATGTTGTTTTGATTGAGCGAAGCCATGGCTTTGGCTTCACGCTGAAATCGCGCCAAAAAGTCTTCCTCATCGGCGAGGAAAGAATGCATCACTTTAATAGCAACGTAGCGATCCAGGTTTTTCTGGTATGCCTTGTAGACTTCGGCCATACCTCCCCGTCCGAGAAGTTTGTCGATGCGATACTTACCAACTGTTTGACCGACTAAGGTTTTCTTGGCCATGTTTTGCTAACGATTGAAAGATACTGTTCCGGCAACAAGACAGGATGTAATTTGCGTTTGACTAGGTACTACTTAATGATATCTGGCAATACAAGAATCTACCACTACTGCTCGCCTGTTTTGCTTGGGTCAAAGGTCCTAGTTTTTCTATCAACTACTTGTCGTTCACCCTCATTCGACCGGTAATAGAGTGTAGCCTCTAAGCGAAAGCTCTTTAAAGGCTTTTCATCCTCTAGATGCATTTGTTGATGCATTTGCATATGCATTTGCATATGCATCGTCAGGTTGAAATTGGGCTGCATTGCCTCAATGACAGTCAGGTTCGAGAGTTCCTGCCCTTCGTCATTGAGCACTATTACCTGGATCGATGGGCGTTCAAGAAAGGGTGTGATATCGAAGCCAACCGCCACCCGCTTGTCATCCTCATAAACATACAACCCCAACTGGTTGAAGCGGACTTCTTCTCGGGGACGAGGGCTCATTGCCGGATCATCAAAAAATTGAATCCGCATGCCTTGATTATAGCCTGCCAACCAAAGCAGGTGCAATCATCCCCTGGTCTCGGTTGGCAGCTCCTTTTCACCTTCAATCATGAGCCGCAATTGTTCCAGGATCTGAACCAAGGATACTTGCCATTCACGAGTGGTCAGATCGCGGCCAAGCCATATTCCCTTGCGACTAACTCGAACCCCAGGACCCAATAGGGATTGTAGAAAAGGCCGATTTTCTCCATTAGCGCCGGCGAAACGGATCTGTACCTGGCCCGACTCCGTTGCGACACCTGCTATGCCTGCTTTTTGGGCCAAGACCTTTATCCGCAACTGGTACAAGAGATTATCGACAGGGTCGGGTATTGGTCCAAAGCGATCAGCTAACTCGGCTGCCATCTCATCAATTTCCTCTAAGGTATCCAAAACCGCCATGCGCCGGTAAAGACGCAGCCGCAAAGAAGACTCTGGTACATAATCAGTCGGTATGTAAGCTGCCAGTGGCAGATCGATGAGAATGGACTCAGGCGGCTCTATCGTTGCCTTTTCTCCTCGTTTTGCGCTCTTTCGCCGTTTAACTGCCTGAGCTAATAGGCGAGTGTAAAGATCGAAACCCACGGCCGCTACATGTCCACTCTGCCGGGAGCCTAATAGATCGCCGGCGCCGCGAATCTCTAGGTCCCGGAGGGCGATACTGTATCCAGCGCCAAGTTCAGTTTGTGCTGCGATGACATCCAATCGTGCCTTGGCATCGGCCGTCAACTTGTACCAGGCAGGGTGTAGGAAATAGGCAAATGCCCGACGATTGCCCCTGCCGATCCGCCCGCGTAATTGATATAACTGGGCCAGGCCAAACCGATCGGATCTTTCCACAATCAAGGTATTTGCGTTAGGGATATCAAGGCCACTCTCAATGATGGTTGTCGTTAGCAGGACATCGACTTCGCCGTTCACAAACTGGATCATCACCTCTTCAAGTTCCCTCTCACTCATCTGGCCATGCGCAATGCCGATGGTCGCTTCAGGTACGAGGTAGCTCAGCTTGAGATAGGCGTTTCCAATTGTCTGCACCCGATTATGGACGTAAAACACTTGCCCACCCCGGTCTAATTCACGCAAAATTGCTCGCCTTAGGAGTGAATCCTCACTCTCCCCTACATAACTCTGGACAGGAAGACGATCGGAAGGCGCTGTGTCAATCAAGCTAATATCCCGGACACCAGCCAGTCCCATATAGAGGGTTCGCGGAATGGGTGTTGCCGTCAATGTTAGGACGTCAACTTCAGTACGTAGCTGCTTCAACTTTTCCTTATGGGCGACGCCAAAGCGCTGTTCCTCGTCAATAATCAGAAGACCCAGATCTTTAAATGAAACATCATCCGAGAACAGGCGGTGGGTTCCGATGACGACATCAAGCTGGCCCTCTCGCAATCTTTTGATAATAGTCTCTTGTTGGGCATTCGTCCGGAATCGGGACAGCATCTCAACTTCCACAGGGAACGGCGCCAAACGTTGCCGAAATGTATTGTAATGCTGTTGAGCTAACACGGTGGTTGGCACCAACATGGCGACTTGTTTTCCGTCTAAAACAGCTTTGAATGCCGCCCGGAGAGCGACCTCAGTCTTACCATAACCAACGTCACCACAGATCAAGCGATCCATTGGGTAAGGACGCTCCATATCACCTTTAACTTCGGCGATGGCATGTAGTTGGTCATCTGTCTCACGATAAGAAAAGCTGGCTTCTAATTCGTCTTGCCACTGACCATCCTTAGCAAATCCATGTCCTGCAATAGTCTCTCGGGCTGCGTACAATTCAAGCAAATCCTCAGCCAGTTCGTCAACTGCCTTACGCGCTTTTTCCTTTGCCGTTCGCCAGGTTTTTTCACCCAGGCGATGCATTTTGGGCAACCTATCATCTGTACCTATCCAACGACTCAATCGGTCAGCATGGTGGACTGGGACATAGAGCACGTCGCTATTGGCGAAATCAACCTGCAAGTATTCTCGATTCATACCACCTATTGCCCGGATGACCAAACCGACAAAACAACCAATGCCGAATTCCAGATGAACGACAAAGTCACCAGGAGCGATATCTGAGAAAAAAGTTTCCGGAGCAACCCGTCGTGGGCGGCTCCTTCGACGGGGCACCGGCCGGCTCCAACCAAAGATTTCGGCATCGCTGAATAGGTTCAACTTGACTCGCTCGCGCTGGCTTGTTTCCGAAGCCACACCATGAGCCCCCTCGACAAGGATAAATCCCCCAGACAAAGTACCTTGAATGAAGGTGAGCTCTCCTGTAACCGGCCGGTTAGTCACCTTTTCGACTGGATAATCCGATTGTCCATTTTCCATATCAAGCCGTCGTTCTTGCCTCCATAATTCTGCAAGCCTTTGCGCCTGGCGGCTAACGATCACGGTCGTTTCTTGGCGACCCAATGCAGCTCGCATCTGCATCAGAAGAGGTCTCATCTGGCCGCCAAATCTGGGACCTTGCTGGAACAACTCGGCGATTTCCCCTTGGCCAGCATAGTCTTCCTCCAAAACGCCCAGACAGAGCGGGCTACTACCCACAAGTTGGTCGATTAACTCTGGCCATACGAACAGTGGAGATGGATATCCTGGTGGTAACGTGTCCTTTTCAGCCGCAACCTGGTCAGCATGCGAAATCACCTCGGCCGCCGCTTTGTTTAGTTCAGGTAGGTCATCCAAGACCAGCAAAGTATCAGCCGGCAAATAGTCCAATAATGTAGCCGGCTGGTCATATACCATCGGCAGATAAAATTCCAAATGGGGTGATGGTAAGCCGGCCGCCAAGTCAGGGATATCATCGCGCCAACCGGGTATATCCCCACCCCCCAGTCCGTAATCGGCCGCAAGTTTCTGGCCGACTATTTGAGCGTCTCCAGGCAGCAACTCTCTTGCTGGGGGAATCATTAATCGAGCCTTTGACTCCTCATGGATGCCACCAGAGCGTTGAGTCGACGGATCAAATGCGCGCAGCGTTTCAACCTCATCGCCAAATAACTCGATTCGTGTTGGATAGGCTGCGCCGACGGGGAAGATATCCAGTATCCCTCCCCGTCGGCTATATTGTCCTTCTGCCTCGACCACGCTCACGTGGACGTAACCGGCCGACACCCAGTCGCCTATTAGCTTTTCTAAGTCTATGATCTGTCCCATCCTGACTGTGCGGGTCATAGTTACGAATCGGCGCCTTGGTAGGGTCTTGTGCAATAAGGCCCGAGCGGAAGAAACGACAAAATATGGTTCTCGCTGACCAGGTAGTAAGGGATGCTGACTTTCCATGAGCTTGGCCAGCACACCCAATCTTCGGCTACGAGAGAGTCGGCTCCAAGGGCCGCGTTCGTAGGGAAGAGGGGTTGGTTCGGGGAAGCGAAACAAGTCAACATGACCTGGCAGCCAAGCTTCGAGCGCCTGCTGCCAGGCCGGCACAGCGTCGACACGGCCGGTTAACAACAGAATCGGCCGGCCAGTGTCAGCAAAAAGCTTGGCCAGCATCGGTGGGCGGGCTGGGTCAGACAAGTTGAGAGCCCCAGGATTCTCACCCGTCTTTAACCTAGCTAGTACCCGACGGTAAGCAGGAAGGTCATCAAATAATTCCAAAATTCCTGATAAATTCACGATGTATTATGCCGCGTCATAGATAGCTCGATGCCGTCAACTAAGAAAGTGGTCACAGCCGCAATCGCTTCGGCGATCATCTCGTCCACGACTGGTATTTCCTCTTTATAAAAATCCTGTAACACATAAGCAGCTGGATCCATTTTCCCTGCCGGCCGACCGACACCGAGTCGCAATCGGGAGAAGTCCGATCCTAGAACTTTGATGATCGATTTCATGCCGTTATGGCCACCAGAACCACCCTGTTCTCGTATTCGAATAGCGCCAAAAGGCAAGTCAATTTCATCGTATATGACTAATAAATTGGATAATGAGATCTTGTAGTAGTGCATCAGGAGTCCGACCGAATCACCACTCAGATTCATGAAGGTTTGAGGCTTAGCCAGAATGATTCGCCGACCGGCCATGAGGCCTGTCCCCACTAAGGCCTTTTGCTGAAGACGGTTCAGACTAATACCTGCATCTTTGGCCAGCTGGTTCAGTACCATATAACCAATATTGTGCCGATTGCCCTGGTAGCGGCGACCCGGATTGCCTAAACCCACGATGAGATAGCGTTCCTCCACTTCCGTTTCGAAATTTTGATTAGCTTGCATATTCGAAAAACCTGATTCACTGGTCGGCATCTGAAAGACGCATCCAAAAAGTAACCGGTACGATCTTTCTCATCCGCTCCTGGGACCCAACCTTCGCCGCAGCCACCGTACAATGGCCCTTAAAATAAGATAGAAGGCCAACCCGATGAAAGCGTAGGCGACCAGCCGGACCCCAAACCAAAATGCCCGCCCAATATTACCGGTTTCGATTCCCTGAATCTGGGCTAATAATCCCCTATTCTCTTCAGAATTTAGATCTACCCCTCCAGCATTACCTCCCGGACCAAGTGGAGCGTCGACAGCAGCTGCGATTCGAGTTGGTGTTGGAAATGGCGTCAGGGTCGGT
>JAHEJP010000476.1 GCA_024638855.1 Chloroflexota bacterium | reverse complement strand
CTGGATTAATGGCACTCAATCACCTTTTCGATAAATTTCGCCACGATCGAAAATGGGTTTACTTAGTCCTTATTCTTTGTTTGGCGGCAGTGGTTCTTCTACGCATTAGCTCAATTGCTAATAAAACAACAATTGGACATGACGAGAGCATTTCTTATCTTTCGGCAACGTGTCACGAGGTAAGCTATAATAGCGGACCTGTTGCATATCCAGTACAAGTAATAAAATGGAAAGAATATTTGCAAGTTGATCAGCGATTCTGTTTTCGACAGATCAGCGAAGATCTTGCTGCAACCGATAGAATTGGGGACCGACCGGAGCGAAAGGCTCACCGCTCCTTGATGACAACCCTATGGCATATCCGGCGCTGCCTCCCTGACGAGTCATATATCCTGAGTAACGCACCCACAGCTCAATATGATCCTCAAGCAAATGTCTGGTTAGACAAAGAACTATTCGAGAGTCTGGTTTCCGGTGAGGAAACGGGGAAGTTTGGAAGCGGCCGTGGGATTATGCAGAGGCAATTTTCTCGCTGGATACTATGATGATTGGATCATCAACGAGCGTTACCGCCTGGCAAGCTTGCTGGTCGAGGCAATGGCCCGGTCGATGATCATTCAAAAGGCTAAGAACGAGCGCAATGCTGCATTGGCCACAGTCAGGAGGTTGCTGGAATAATTGTCTGTCGAACGGGATGATCACTCTAATGCCAGGGCTGAATACGGCCGTTTCGCCACCAGTGAAGCGGGCATTTTCGCTGCCGGCGACGTCCGCCGCGGACAGAGCCTGGTTGTCTGGGCCATAAACGAAGGACGGGGAGCGGCCCGCGAATGCGATCATTACTTGATGGGCACGACCAATTTGCCCTGATTTTTAGGTGACCGGGAAGAGTATATTCACTCGTACCCATATACACGGCAACTCATGTCTAATGATCGGAGGAAGGCACTAGCTTGCCGCGCTCCCCTCTCTTTAGTATTGGCCTTCCGAGATTGGACCGGATAGGATAACTAGATGAAACCCAAAGTCTATGTCACCCGCCATCTGCCCGAAGCGGCCTGGAACGAACTGGCGCCGGCCTGCGATGTCACCGGCTGGAACGAAGAATACCCCCCGCCATACGAAGTGATGGTCGAAAATATGGCCAACAAAGAGGGGTTAATCTGCCTGCTGACCGACACCATCGACGCCGACCTCATGGATGCGGCGCCTAACTTGAAAGTGATCAGCCAGGTGGCTGTCGGCTTCGACAATATCGACATCGCGGCCGCCACCGAGCGGGGGATTGCGGTGGGCAATACTCCCGGCGTGCTGACCGAGGCCACGGCCGACTTCGCCTTCGCCTTGTTGATGGCCGCCGCCCGCCGGGTGGTGGAAGCCAGCGACTATGTACGCGCCGGCCAATGGCGTACCTGGGGGTTGACCTTGTTGTTGGGGCAGGAAGTTCACGGCGCCACCCTGGGCATCGTTGGCTTGGGGCGGATTGGGGAAGCCATGGCCAAGCGGGCCCGGGGTTTCGATATGAAAGTTCTGTATCATAATAAAGGACGCCGGCCGGAAGCTGAAACGGAATTAGGCGTCGAATACCGCCCATTCGATGATTTGTTGCAGGAGTCCGATTATATATCGCTGCACGTCAGCTTGACCCCCGAGACCCGGGGCCTGATCGATTCCCGGGCTTTGAGCTTGATGAAGCCCACGGCGATCCTGGTCAATACCGCCCGCGGGCCCGTCGTCGATCCCGAGGCCTTGTACGAAGCGCTTCTGAGCGGCCGAATCGCCGCCGCGGCCCTGGACGTAACCGACCCCGAACCCCTACCGGCCGGGCACAGGCTGCTGACTCAACCAAATCTCATCGTGGCCCCCCACATCGCCAGCGCCACAGTAACTTCGCGGACGCTCATGGCCCAAATGGCTGTGCGCAACTGCCTCGCCGGACTGCGGGGAGAACCTTTGCCCTTCCCGGCTTATTGAAAAGAGATTCCTATCGCTTTGTTCGAAAAATTGTTAACCGCGGCCAATTGGTAAAGCGCGAATCCGCATACGAGTTTGCTCAAAAACAACCACGCTACCATATACTAGGGCATCATGAATCGCTTCTAGAGTTCGACGTCCTTTGCCGCTGTAAACCCGCAATCACGCACATGGACCGCATCATGCCCGGCGGCCCGTAAACCCTCGGCTACGGTGGGGGATAAAGCATTATCAATGAGGAATTTCATGCAGGTTTAAGGAGAGGTAATTCTCGTTCCCGGACAGCTTCGGCGGCAAAATGCAAGGCTTCACGGATGTCCTCTTTTTCCAAATCAGTAAAGGCCTCGAGGATTTCGTTATCTATCATGCCATCGGCAACCATGTCGACCACAGTAGCCACAGGGATGCGTAATCCGCCAATGCAAGGTACCCCTCCCCTTTGGTCAGGCGTTGCTGTAATTCGGGTGAAGGTCATCTGACTCTCCTTAAGTTAGATTGTGTTTCGGGCATCATAGCATAATGTCGTACCTCTCGTTCGAGAGCCATTTCGCCACGAGAGATCAGAGCCAGTACCTCGCCACAAGTGACATTCCTCGTTTCGGTAGCGGCCGTTCATCACTTCACATCCGATACCATTTTCTGGCATACTGACTAAGAGGCCGGTTGCCATTGATACAATTCAAGCCGTGATTGTGCTAGGCGCAAACGAGCTCACCTCTGGGAAAGTGACTGAGCTGAGGAGGGTTTGGTGATGAAGATACTTGCGGTGTTTTTTCTCTTACTATGCCCACTCCTATTAGTCACCGAGGCCAGAGCCGGAACACCCAACCTACAGACAACCGGTGAAGAGGCGGAACTTTACTCTCGATTTGAAACCGATTTAGAGGAATTGCGCCAATTGCTCAAGATCCCAGGCTTTTCAGCCGGGCTTGTAAAAGATCAACAATTGGTCTGGGCGAAAGGCTTCGGCCAGGTAGATCTGGAAAATCAAGTTGAGGCTTCACCAAGTACGCCTTATCATCTGGCCTCCTTGACCAAACCTTTCGCTGCCGCGATCGTCATGCAACTGGTTGAACAGGGCGTGCTTTCCCTGGACGATCCAGTTTCGAACTACGGCGTAAACCTGGAGAGCCCCGGTGTTGTCAGGGTGAAACACCTTCTCAGCATGACCTCCGAAGGGAACCCTGGCGAGGGGTATCACTATAACGGAGACCGATATTCGCTTTTAAGCCAGGTGATAGAGGGGGCCACGGGCAGAACCTTCCAGGAACTTTTGATCGAGCGTATCCTTGAACCCCTTGAGTTGAGCCACACCGCTCCTAGCCAAGAAGATCTTGCTGGACTCGGAGAGCGCGACTTCTCCCCGATTAATGAAGCACTTGCCAGGCCATATACGCTCGATCGGGATTACAATGTCGTCGCTGGGCAATACCCAGATCATTTTAGCGCGGCCGCTGGCTTGATTTCGACCGTTGAAGACCTGGCCAAGTTTGATGCGGCAATGGACCAAAACCTCATGGTTTCGCCGGAGACGAAAGCGAGGATGTTCGCGCCCACAGTAGCGAC
>JAHEJP010000119.1 GCA_024638855.1 Chloroflexota bacterium | reverse complement strand
GCTTGGCAAAGACATTCGAGAACGTCTACACAGCTATAAAGAAGAAGCGCAAAAGCGAGATGATGACTTGCGTCAGGAATTCATGGCACTTGCTGCTTGGCTCGACACTAAAAAAACTTCGCGTCATGATTTAGGCCATATGTTGATTGATATTGGTCAGCGGCTACAGCAGGAAAAAGAGTCTTCATTGGATGACCAAGAGAAAAAGTAGGGTAGGTGATTCGCCCCAAGAATCAGGAACTGATTCGACCGGCGAAACCACAAGTTCTGCCGATCCCCATTTGGACACCATTCGTTCCATCTTATTTGCCGCTGAACAAGCACGCATCAAAGCGCTTGAGGATGAGACGAATAATCTAACCCGCCAAACGCAAATCGATATTGACAAAGTTCAAGACCAAGTCAATATACTCCAGGCTTTGCTAGAAAGTGTTCGCTCGGATGCTGATGCAGAAAAGAAACGAGCCGATCAGCTGCAATCTGAACTCGATCAACTTCGTCAACAGTTCTATTTGGAATCGGAAGCGCTTTTTCCTCGCCTTGTTGCGGACTTAAGTAATATCATAACAAAAGCTATCCAAATATCGCGCGAAACGATGGCCGATGCCTTAGGTCCGTTGATGGGGGATGCCATTCGTGTGCAAATTAGAGACTCTCGTGAGGAGATGGTTGAGGCCCTGTATCCGGTCATTTTTGGCACGGTTCAACGGGCCATAAACGAGTTTGCTCGTGATCTGCAACGGAATATTGACGCGCGACTGAAAACAAGTTTTAGGCCTCGTGGTGCTTTGCGGACTTTGTATGCACGTATCAGAGGTATTTCTGAGAGTGAACTAATCCTACGTGATTCGCTACCTTTTGAAATCGAAGAGATTTTTCTAATTCAACGCGAGTCAGGTTTGTTGATGGCTTACAAGGGATCTGATGAGGCTGATGCACCTGACTCAGATCTGGTGAGTGGTATGCTAACGGCAATTCGCGAATTCGCCCATGATTCTTTTGGAGACGGTAATGAAGACGACGAATTGGACGAGATTCAATATGGTGATGAAAGGATCATCATTCAAAACGGACAGTACGTGTACATTGCGGCCGTAATTAGGGGTGTTGAACCGGAGGGATTTCGATCCCGGCTTCGCCAATTTGTAAACGAATTACACGTGCGTTATAAGCCGCAGTTGCGGGACTATTCAGGTGATCCAGCAACGATTCCGGAGCTCAATAACCAGTTGGAGGTAGTAGAAGAACTATTTTTAACACCCGAGGTCGTTGCCCCGAAACCAATGAGCCGGAATCAGAGGTTATCCCTGATTGGTGCAGGTATTGTTGGTTTTCTTGCTCTTGCTTGTGCTTGCTTTTATCTGCAATTCACCGTTGCCCTTCTACCAATCGCGTTCGGTAATACGCCAACTTCGGCTCCTCCAGCCACAACAACTATGATACCAAGTCCAACTGCTACCCAAACATTCACGCCAACGCCATCAGCAACGACGACAATAACGCCGAGCCCAACACCAGAGACACTAACCCCAACACCTTCCGCGACGTTCACCGAAGCGCCGACAATTACATCGACGCCTGCACCAACACAAACGCCTGAACCGACGCCTGTAATAGATTTGCCACGCACGACTGCATCCGTTTGGGTAAGGCAATCGCCTGAGCTATTGTCGACCAGAATTGATACTATCGCAGCAGAAACGCCCGTAACCATCCTTGGCCAATTTGGACCTTGGGTAGAAGTGGAATGGTTGTCAGCTGCTGGCTTACAACGCGGCTGGGTTCCTTTGCAGTGGGTTAGCCTGCTTGAACCGATTCCGGCCGATCTTATCACGCCGATCGCCGGTAGCTAGTCAAAGAAGATCGAGAAGATGTCTGTCGTTCAAAAAAAAGTCTGCTTGCTAGGTGATTTTGCTGTAGGCAAAACCAGCCTTGTGAGGCGTTATATTGAGGGCAGATTCGACGATAAATATCTGAGCACTATTGGCGTCAAAATCTCCCGAAAAGTCCTTGAACGTGATGGCTATACGCTCAACTTACTTGTCTGGGATCTGGCTGGTAGTGAGGATTTCAAAGAGATAAGGCAGCGATATTTGTTGGGTGCATCGGCAGTCTGCATCGTTTGCGATCTTACCAGGGCTGAAACTTTGACTTCGCTGGAAAGATATGCTGCCCAACTGCGCGAAAATGATGCTAGAATGGCGATTGTCCTGGCTGGCAACAAGGTGGATCTGGTTGAGGAATTGGTTATTGGCCATGAAATGCTTGAAACTGTCGGCCGGGCTACGAGAAGCCCCTGGCTATTGACCAGCGCTAAAACTGGCGAACAGGTCGAGGAAGCATTCTTGCTCTTGGCAGAACAAATTGAGGCGCACGCATGAATGCCGCTGGCCAAACCGATTTGTCAGCTTTATTCCTATCGGCTGCCAGGCAATTTAACAAAGCCAGTCGCTATTCCTATGCTTCCCTCAGGCCCAACTTAACTTTCGATCAAGCTACGGAGGATTTCGGCCAGATGATCGGTCAACCAGGCGAGACGATCGTCAACCGAGCGCTTACAGACCTCTTATGGGAGTTTGTTGGCTTAGAAACTGTCTTGCAGGAGATCCTTCAGGGAAAGCGCCCATATTACAGATTGGAACATGTAAATCGTGAACAGAAGGAAGGGACGCTCCGCTACCTGACCTTTCTGATAACGCCGCTTAATGATGTCATGCCAACAAAAAGATTGTTGCTCTTGGTCGAAGACACCACTGACTACGGCCGATTGCACCAAAACCTGGTTCAAGACCGTAACGAGTTGCGTCTTATCCGCCAGGATCTTGCCGAGGCCAACGATAAGCTCCAGCAACTCAACCGCCTGAAGTCCCTCTTCTTAGCGATGGCCGCTCACGATCTTCGTGGTCCATTGACTTCAATTCAGAGTTTTACTGGCTTTCTTCAAGAGGATATAACTGACGACGAGCAACTAGAGTTTGTGGATATTATCGCCGTCCAATCGGATCGGCTGCAACGATTAATCGCGGATCTGCTCGATCTGGACCAGATTGAACAGGGCATATTGGTTCTCAATTGGCGCATTTGCAATTTAAATGAGGTAATCGAGGGAGTGGTAACTGCCTTACGGCCGGCTATCAAGATGCGTCGGCAGTCGCTAACCGTCGATTTACCAACCCGGCCGTTGCTTATCAATGCCGATTCAGAACGCTTGACCCAAGTCATATATAATTTGACTGATAACGCTGTAAAGTACACTCCGGAAGGTGGCCAAATTCGGATTGCGGCTAGGCGGAGTCGGGATTCTATTGAGCTGGAATTAGTGGATACCGGCCATGGTATGATGGCTAGCCAAGTTTCTCGCCTATTTAGTCTATACTATCGATCAGCAGAAGCTCAACACAGCGATATACCAGGTTCGGGCCTAGGCCTGTTCATTGTAAAAACGATCCTTGATGCACATCAAGGAGAGATTTCTGTTGAGAGCAAGCTCGGCCAGGGAACATCTTTTATGATTCGATTACCGGTCAATCACTAGACTCCGGGGAGAAGCTGTGCAAGGAAAAAAAGTTCTGATCATAGAAGATGATATCTTTATTCGAAGATCGATTGAAGAGACATTTCGCAGGGCTGGGGCGGTGACCCAGTCAGCACCAGATGGACAAGCTGGGCTTCGACAGTTCTATCAATTCCAACCACATCTTGTGACCCTGGACCTCATGATGCCTCACGCCGATGGCTGGGAGACTTGTCGGCAAATCCGAAAACTTGCCGACACACCAATCATCGTGCTGACGGCCATTAAAGATGAAAACGCCGAAGTCCGAGCTTTGGATTTGGGCGCCGTTGATTTTGTGACCAAACCCTTCAGCCCAAAAGTCCTCCTTGCTAGAGCCAGGGTGGCACTACGCAAGAAAGCAAACGGGGAACAGATTTCGGCTTCGGGTTATCAGGATGATTACTTGAAAATCGATATCGTAAGACGTCGCGTATTTGTGAAGGGAAAGCTACTTAAGTTGACCAAGACCGAATTCGAACTGCTAGCCTATCTAGCGCGTAATGAAGGCCGCGTTTTAACCTTCGAGCAAATACTGGACAATGTTTGGGGTGCAGGCTACAAGGATAGCCCTGACTATATTCATGTATATGTATCCAGATTGAGGCAGAAGATTGAATCGAATCCGCGACAGCCAAAATATCTGCTTTCTGAAAGAGGGGTAGGCTACCGCTTTGAGGTAAACGCCTAGGAGCGATTTGCAGCCTAAAGCGGCGGCAGAGTAATTTTACGGCTTTTGCTGAGTGTCTATATACAGCATACAGTTGTATTGTTCGCCATCTCTAATCGCCCCAACGATCTAATCTGGTTCTGCCAAATTTTAACCAGTTAGTTCGCCATCGTAGTTTCCCTCTGAGAGCCTGCTTTTAAGCCGTGTTTAAGAAAGCCTTCGGACTTGTTTAAGACCCATCGGTTAGTCTCAATTTAGACCTTTTGCTATTTGGTTTTCCAATGCAAAGGTCCAATTGTGAAGCCTATGACCGGGCCCGGGCAAGGTCTTAGTACGATATTGTTTGCGAAGGTACCCATGCATGGATGGCGTTAAAGTCTTAATAATTGATGACGTTCCCGAATATTATCAGAAAGTTGCCCAGCTCTTTGATCAGGCTGGTGCCGAAGCCGAAGTTGAGACTAACCGGCAACAAGCGCTCAAACAATTCTATGAATGGCGACCTGATCTAGTCATACTTGACATTTCGATGGCTCAGTCAAACGACTGGGAAGTCTGCCGCCTATTGTGCAACATCTCCAACTCACCTGTGATTGTCCTCTCGTCGATAAGAAACAATGATGTGCTTGTGCGAGCACTAGAGTTGGGGGCGGCAGATTACTTGACCAAACCCTTTAGCTCTGACATTATGCTAGCCAGGGCTAGGGTCGCGCTCCGAAAAGCGAACAATAATCATTCTTGGCGACAATCATTGTCTTATCAGGATAAGCATATTGGTATTGACCTGGGTCGGCGGCAGGTGATTGTCGATGGCGAGCCAGTACACTTGACCAAAACAGAGTACCGGTTGCTGGCTTTCCTGCTTCATAATGCGGGCCAGGTGCTGTCGATTAATCAGATATTGCATAATGTCTGGGGAACAGGCTACCGGGAAGGCACCGCCTCTGTACACGTTTATGTTTCCCGTCTTCGCAAGAAAATAGAGAAAGATCCCCAGAAACCCCGCTATTTACTCTCGGAATACGGCCGAGGTTATCGATTTGAAGTTTCTTTGGAAAAGATCTAGATTTCCTCATCGTTTCACCCAATCTTAGCAAGACAGTAGCTCTAGGCTGCACCAAAAGTAAAATAATCAGCATAGTGGCAGATTCAAATTTTGCCGTTGAATGATGCCCCTGGGTAAAGCCCGACAGGCTCATGTATAGGAGCTCTGCGAAAAGTCCAGAGCGAAAATATGTATTGTTTGAGTAATCTATTGCCGTTTTCAGCAATTATTAAGAATACTGCAGGAAATCTTTAGGATCGAATGGCTAAAATCTTGATGGTGGCAAGAAAGAGGATTGTGACTTTTTAAACCAAGGGTGTTGGCGGTGAATATTTCTAAGATTGAGGGCATAAGCCCGGTCATTGAAAACAAGCTAAAAGAACAAGGCATTACGACGGCCGGAACGCTACTTGATATGTGTGGTAGCGCGCAGGGTCGCAAACAGCTTTCGAACTCCACAGGTCTAGCCGAAGATTTGATCCTTGGCTGGTTAAATAGGGCCGACCTGATTCGCATAAGCGGCGTCGGAGAGGAATACAGCGATCTGTTGGAGCAGGCAGGGGTGGGTACGGTGAAAGAATTACGCCGTCGTGATCCGGGAAATCTTCATAAGGCTATGCTGGTGACCAATAACGAGAAGCATCTGGTGCGCCGGGTGCCTTCTCTTAACAGAGTAAAGTGCTGGGTTGAGGAAGCGATGAATCTACCCATAAAGATTACATATTGAAAAGCAGTAGTGATAACAAAGTTAGAAAAAACTATTATCAACCGGAGCGCGAAACAATGGATGAATTAGTCAATTTGGTGTCTAAAAAGGCAGGTATATCGGATTCACAAGCTAAGACGGCAATAGAAACTGTCATGGACTTTCTCAATGATAAGTTACCCGCACCTCTTGACGATCAAGTCAAGAAGGCTTTGGAAGGTGGCATGTCTGTCGATTCAGTTGAAGGATTTCCTGAAGGCCTTAGGGCGCTATTTGGCAATAAATAGAAGACGAAACGCTGCCTTACTGATTGGTATCCTCATAAGTGTAATGGTATAAGGTTCTGTCTGTGAGGTTTGCCCAGAAAGGTGCGTATTGTCGATGCGGGTGGCTTAGTGCCATACCCAGGGGAGGGGGCGATCAGGAAGTGTGCGGCCGCAAGGTCGCATACTTCGTCATGTTTAACGAAGAATTACAGCTCGTTGGACTGTAATGTGAAATATCTAAGGAGAAAGAAATGATCAAAGAGTTTAAAGAATTCATCATGCGTGGGAGTGTGCTTGACCTGGCTATCGGTATCATTATCGGGGCTGCCTTCGCAGCTGTCGTTAACTCACTTGTCAACGACATAATTATGCCACCAATCGGTTATTTACTTGGTGGGGTAAATTTCGCCGATTTGTTTATCAGCCTGGACGGTGAAAACTATAGCTCGCTCACAGCAGCCCAGGATGCTGGTGCGGCCACGATCAATTACGGTCTTTTTATCAATGCGATCATCGTCTTCCTGGTTGTTGCATTTGTTATCTTCCTGATCATAAAGGCAGTCAATCGCCTGCAGGGAGAGGAGGAAGAAGCGCCGGCCGATCCGACCACAAAGGAATGCCCGTATTGCCTATCAGAGGTTGCCTTGGAAGCCTCTCGTTGCTCATACTGTACATCGCAACTCAAACCTGCAGCAGTTGGTTAATAAGCAATAAAGTTGTAGGAGTGTCAAAGCAACTGATCCTCGTCTGTGTTCGAGGATCAGTTGCTTGTCAATTGGCTTTTCGCGCGTCAACTCTGATCGAAATCGCCAGGTCTACGGGACGCACAAAATCTGGCCACAGTAAATGAGGTTCAAATTATAGATGCCATTTGACCGCTACTTTTCATCAGAGGCAGCTTTGAAGACCGTGACGTAAACGGCCGGCCCGCGCGAAAGCGATTTGAAAATGAATGTGGGTTGTTGAAAGCCGGTCGCTGCCAGCTCATTCCCTCGTTGCCGGACGGCCGCTTCCGATTGAACGCTCCTTTACGAACATGCGCGGGAGAACGAACTCTTGTATCGGGGTCTGCTTGGGGGCAAGTCAATACCCAGGTGATCAGGCGTTTGCGAGATGCCTTAATCAAGGTTATCCGCCCCATATCATGGGCCATATAGAGGAGCATATGCAAGCGGAGGAACTTCTCATTCCTCTGGATATTGCCGTCAATCATGTGGCAGCTTCTGGCCTGGAGATGGTTGCCTGGTGGCTGGAAAACGATATGCCTTACTCGCCCGATGATATGGGCACGTATTATGAAAGGCTCATCATCCAGGCCACCTGGCAGGCCATACTGCCGCCTGGTGCTGAAAGACATAACCCGGAATAGGGCCAGATGCCTTTGCCATCGCCGGCAGCACCAGCCACGGCCGGCTCATCTCATTGCTTATGCTCTGTTTAGCAGCCATCTCGCTGCTGAAGATCGCCGGCAAGAAGATAAATTCTTGCCCTTCTTCCACCACGAATAGCTCGCTGAAGACATCCATGCCAATCTCGTTGGTGGCTGTCAGCACCACCGTGTAGCTTCCGGCCTGGGCGTACTCGTGGCTGGGTTCGGCGGCGGTCGAGATGGGCGAGCCGTCGCCAAAATTCCACTCATAGGTGACGGTCCCCGGCCCGCTGGTGGTATTGGTGAAGTAAGCGGTTTCCCCCAATTTCACTGGCGTGTTGCAGGTAAAACCGGCCGTTGGCGCGATCATGGCGATGGAAAAGAGGCTGGTATCGCTCCGGATCTCCCCTTCGTCGTCGGCCAGCATTTGCCGCACGGCGTAAGATCCTTCCGGATAGCCCGTCGATGACCAGGGATTCACCTCGATGCTTTCACCTGTTGGTAACAGCAGCGGCCGATCGTCTTCGAAGATGATCAACCCGGTTGGGCCATAAATGGTGGTGGTCAAGGTGGCCGTCCAGCCAATCGGCGCGAAGTTGGTCAGAGTAGCTGAGATAGTCACCGTTTCACCGAGGGTGTAACTGGCCTTGTCGCTTTGGCTCTGAAGGTCGAGCCGGGCCAATTCGACCCCGGCTTGGCTCTGGTTATTGTCTTCATCATACTCGACCACCTGTTCATTGGCGTCCACGGTCACCGACAGCGTGTGCTCGCCGCCAGCGCCTAGTGCGGGCCAGGGGATGCTGATCGCCACGGTGGCGCTGATGGGCAGCGCCGGGGCCTGGGCTGTGCCGATGAGTATGCCACCGTCGCGGCTGAAGCGGACCACGCTTGGGCCGGCTTCGCTGCCGCCCAGGTTGGTCACCACCGCCAAGATATGCTCATCTGCCAGAGATGGCGATCCCGGCGTTAAGTCAGGCAGGTCGGTGCTGTAGGCGAAATCATCCATCCGTGATGAATCGTCGCCTGCCACGGTCAGGGTGCCGGTCACGATTCGCGCCCCACCGGGAATTGGACCGTTGAGAGAGATATTCATGGTCTGATAGCCGCTGATCAGGCTGAGCGGGGAGATCGTGGTCGGCCCATCGTCCAGTTCAAGCACTATCGTAGCTGCTGCGGCCTGGCTGCTGAATATTTCCAAGCTGATGTTCACCGGATCGCTTTCCCCTTGATAAGCTTCCTGGTCCGCCATAAGGTGATCCAGGGAGGCTAGGCCCACGTCGAAAGCCTCACCGCTTCCGGCAAGAACTACGCCATTGCTGTCGATCAGTTCATACATGAACCAGTGTAGGCCCATTTGTCCCTGTTCCAGGTTGGACACCAAAGTGATTTGATTGTCCAGGGAGGCATTTAAGTGAATGGGGACCTCAGCCATTGGACCGGACGGTTGGTCCGGTATGTGACCGGATGGATAGCCCGGTATGTGATCGCTCGATTGGTCCGGATAAAGTAGCCAACCCCTTGCCGCCCCATCCAGCGCCCGGTCGCTGGCCACGGTCAGGGTCGCCGTTACGATATCGCCATTGCGGCTGAGGTCAGCCTCCAGCACCCGCACGTTCGGCGCATCCACATCGAACCAGGTCGCTTGTTCGCGGCCATCCCATTCGGTGCCTGTTTCATGCAGCACATAATGGACGGCAAACGATCCGCGGCTGGCCCCGACCGGCACCTGGAAACTGAAGCCGGTGTCCACGCCCAGATCGAGCGTGAAACTCTCGTCGAAGACAAAGGCATTGAGTAAACCGGTGGTGAGCGTCGTCACCAGCGATGCCTGTATCGTCTCTCCCGGTTGGGCCACTTCCTTGCCCAGCAGCAGCGTGGCGCTGGCTTGGGCCTGGTGCAGATAGAGCGTGTTGAGATAGGCGCCACGATCTTCAAAGATGCCGTAAATGCCGTAAAACACTTTACGATCGCCGCGGAATGTAGCCGTGTAGGTAAAGGGCAAAGTAGTCGATGCGCCCGACGTCAGGCTGAAAACCTGGGTCTGAGTGATGCCGTTGAAGGAGGTCAGCGCGACCAGGTCGCCGCTGTCGATGAGGCCGTCATTGGTGATGGCCAGATCGATTTGGGCCGGCTCCCCTTCAAGATAAGCCGGTTGATCGCTGTCGGCCGTGACCGCCAGGGAGATACCGGCTACCTGGAGAGCTAGATTACCGGCCGCTACCTCGCCGCTCAATTCGCCGCTCAGCCCGTACTCAGCCACCACTTCACCGCTGGGCATATCTTTGGGCACGAAGAAAGTGAAGTCCAACGATACCATTTCACCGGCTTCCAGCCACATCACCTGCCGGTCGTCCTCCAGGTCGCCCAGTTGGAATGAGAGCTGAATTTCATCGCCCGCTTCGCCCACGTTGGTCACTTCGAAAGTCATGGTGACCGTCTGCCCGGCCGGCAACAGCGTTGTGAGCGGTAGCGCGGTGAGTGCCAGTTCTGGGCCGGGCACGGTGCCGGTGATCGATGCCTGGTTCCAAATCGCGCCAGACGCATCACGCAGCGACACGGTGGTCGTATAAGGGCCGGGGGCGGCCGCCTCCATGGTCACCGTGAAAGGTTGGCCGGCGTTTGCCCCAGGTGATAACGAAAGCGCCCCTTCATCGTGGAAAAAGATCCCGTTGCCCGCGGTCGCTTCAACCGCTAGCGTGCCGCTGAAAACGGTGCAGCCCTGGTTGTCTACAGTAGCCGTTAAGATTGAGCTCCCGGCCACCACGGTGCCTGATGCCAGCTGCATGGCCGCAGCATTTGGCGAGGCAACAGTGAAAGTTTCCAGGCCACTATCGTATGGCGTTGACCAGGCCACTTCGTAGTTGCCGGCCGGCAAATCAAGGGGTAGCTCGTCGCTTTTTATGCCGCCGGGCAATAGCGTGTTGTCCAGCATCGCTGTCTCTGGGCCTGGGGTGAGGTTGACGGCCGTGCTAAAGCTCAGCGGCAGTTGGCCTGTATTCGTCAGCGTATAAGGGATAGCCAACGATCCGGCGCAATAAAGTTCGCTGGGGCTGAAGAGGCCGGTCAAATCCTCGCCGAAGGTGACGGTATGTACCATCACCTGGTCTAAGTCGCCGCTTAAGGTGACCGTGTAGGTTGTATCCTCCGTTATCTGGAAGGCCTGGCGGTGAAAGAGGTTCTCACCGGCCGGCACAGTGAGGGCTTGGGAATCACCGTTGATGTCTAGCATCAACTGGCCGTCGATGGTGGCGCTATTGCTGAAGGTCAGGGTGAGCGTGAGTGGTTCGCTGCCCCACAGATCCGGTCCTTCCAGAACGGCCGAAACCTGGGGCGCGATCACCGGCAACTCATCCTCGATGGAGACGGTGCCCACCGTGGCCTCGAAGCGTGTAGCCCCTGGGCTGGCTGGCGCGCTGGTTACTACCGTGAATGGGTGCGCGCCCCCGGCCGATACCGTGAAAGGACCTTCGCTGTAGATGACCGAGCTATCCTGGCTTACCACCAGCGTCTGGTCCGTGATGGGGCTGGCGCCGCTGTTCTGCACTTCACCGCTGAGGGTAATGGTTTCGCCCGGCCGGTAGGCTCCGGCATCGGCGGCCATGGTCAGCGCCGTGGTGCTGGGGAATACGTAGAAGGGGCTCGTATCCTGAGCCATGACTGACCCGCCGGGTGAGGTCAACTCCGCTTCCAGGTACAACTTACCGCTGGCGCCGCCGATATTGACTGTGTCCAGGAAATTGAGACTCGCCGGCAGATCGACGCTGTGGCTGCTTTGCCACAGCTCTTGCCCGGCGACCTGGCCCAGCATGCTGGCCCCGGGACCATTCACGTTGCTCGAGAAACCGAACCAGCGGTGTCCCAATTGATCCAAGACGATCATGTCAGTGCGCTCCGGCGCTGACCAGCTTTGCCAGCTATCATCGCCTGTATCGAAGGGCGTGCCGCCGTGATCCAAGACCGCTACCCCATTGTCGCTGCTGCCGAACCAGATCCGGCCATCATCCCCTTCGCTGATAACCATGATAGGGGAGTTGGAAGGCAGCCCGTCAGCGGCCGTAAATATTTGCCAGGTATCGTCGCTCTTGTTCAAGGGAGAGCCATTATGATCCAACACGCCCACATTTAGGCCGTTGCTGACCCAGATAGTGTCATTACTATCGGCCATGACGGTGAGAAGACTATCAGTCGTGCCGCCCCAACCATCCTCTTTTAGGTAGGTCTGCCATTGATCATCCCCCTTGTCGAAGGGCGTGCCGCCATCGTCAAGCAGACTCAACCCGTTGTAGGTCGCCGCCCACTTTCGTTCCTGGCTGTCCAGGGCGATGTTTCTAGTCGTGCCAACCAACCCATCGGTTGTTGTGAAGCGGTTCCAGCGATCATCTCCCTTGGTGAAAGGCGTGCTATTGTGATCGAACACCTGGATACCTGTCCCGCCTGCATACCAGAGGTATCCGGCGCTGTCGAAGTGGATGGTGGTGGCATAAGAACTAAGATAGCCATGTCCATCGCCTGAAGTATACACTTGCCACAAGTCATCACTTGTGTCACCCGGCGTGCCGCCATGATCCAAAACATTCAGTTCTCCATTGCCGAACCATAGATAATCGGCCGCATCGGCCGCCATGCCGTAAATGTTGTCATTGTTTAAGCCAACGCAATTAAGGCAGCCGCTGGAGGGGATATAGAACCATTGGTCGTCTTCTTTGTCGAAAGGTGTGCCGCTTTCGTCGAGGATGCTGACCCCGGCTTTATCCTCGGTAACATAGGCGAACCACTTACGATTCAGGCCGTCCACGGCAATGGACGAGAATTCATTGTGCGCCAATCCATCATAGCGGGAGAAGTTCAGGACATTGTCATCGTTCTTATCGCTCACCGTCCCTTGAATATCTATCAGGGTCACCGATCGTTCATCTCTCAATGTGGCAGTTTCATGACCAATCCAAATCGCGCCACTAGGATCCAAAGCCATATCAGCGAGAGAAGCCTCCGCGCCCAGGCCATCGGCCATAGTAAAAGCGGTCCAGCTATCATCACCCTTGTCAAAGGGGGTGCCGTTGTGTTCTAGGACATCGACCCCCGCCGTACCGCCCACCCAACACCATATATTACCGGTGTCGTCGACCAAGATATCTTGTGCCCTGGGATAAGTGAGGCCGTCGGCCATGGCAAAAGATTGCCAGACGTCATCCCCCTTATCGAAGGGCGTGCCGCCGTCATCCAGGGCATTCAGTCCGCCAATATTCGTGCCAATCCATTTGATTCCCGCCCCGTCAATTTTTACGTCATAAATAGCGGTTCCCAAGAGGCCATCGGCCGTGCTAAAGGTCTGCCAAGTGTCATCGGTCTTGTTGGTCGGTGTGCCGCCGTCGTCTAGCACGGCCAGGTTGCCTACAGATACGCGATCGGTCGAAGCGATCCATTTCCGGCCGTTACCGTCGATGCTTATGGCGTAAGCGCCGGTGTAGGGCAACCCATCACTCGTACCGAAATAGGCCCAATCATCGCCGCTTGTGTCGAAGGGCGTCCCCTTATGGTCCACCACCCGCACGCCGAAGGTCGTCGAATAGGAATAATCATAACCAAACCAGACGTGATTGCTTCCTTCCACGGCGATCGATCTCGTCGATCCGG
>JAHEJP010000118.1 GCA_024638855.1 Chloroflexota bacterium | reverse complement strand
GTTTCTAGTATCCGTAGATGCGGGCAAACATGCAAGAAGAGCAGCAAAGCGAAACAGGGGAACACCAAAATAGCTCACTTTGGATGATGGCGCTAGGCGGTCTGGCCTTGGTCGCTTTGGCTTGTTTGTTTATTGGTGCCATCACCGTTTTCACCTCTGATGGGTCCTCATTGCCTACGGTCGCCGCCCAGGCGGTGATTGAAGCTCTGCCCATATTGGAGGCAGACAAACTGGACACGCCGGCGCCACCACCGACACCACTACCCTTGGTCGCTCAGCCCGGCGGCCGGTCGGCCGGAGATCCTTATATCCCTGAATTAGGCAATCGCGGCTATGATGTCCAGCGTTATACCATCCAATTAGCCCTGGATCCAGCCATCGATCACGTTGAGGGAGCGACCACTATTGAGGCCACCAGTACTCTGCACGGCTTATCTGAGATCTCGTTGGATTTCGTCGGTTTCGATGTTGGCTCGGTCACGGTAGATGGACGGGCGGCCGGATTTATCAGGGAAGGCAAAAAGATCATCGTGGCCCTGCCCGAACCGCTGCCGGCTGAAAGAGCCTTCACTCTGGTGATCAGCTATAGAGGCAGTCCTGTATACGAGCCATCCCCATATTTGCGCTTTGTCGATCACCTGGGTCTGCATTATCCAGATGGGGAAACCATCTTTGCCATTGCCGAGCCAGATGGCGCTCGATATTGGTTCCCGGCCAATGACCATCCGCGGGACAAAGCCACTTTCCGCTTCGAGTTATTAGTGCCCGAAGGCTTAGTCGCAGTGGCCAATGGCCAGCTGACCGAGCAACGGTCGGCCGCTATGCCCGGCGGCGAATTGGGTAGCCTCTTCATCTGGGAACACAATTTCCCAATGGCGCCTTATCTTGCCTTGGTAGCGGCCGGAGCTTATGAACAGATCGATGGCCAAACCCCCGCTGGCGTCCCTCTACGACACTACGCGATGCCCGAACAGCGAGAAGAAATCCTGGAAATTGCCGCCGAGGCCGGATCAGCCCTTGATTGGATGGTATCCTTATTGGGACCCTATCCTTTCGAGACCTTTGGCTACGTCACCGCCCAGGTTCCTGGGGGTTCCATGGAAACCCAGACCATGGTCCTGCTCTCAGACAGCATGATCGGCAAAAAGACGGCCGTGCATGAATTAGCTCATATGTGGTTTGGAAATTGGGTCAGCCTGGACAGTTGGTCGGAAATGTGGCGCAACGAGGGCTTCGCCACCTACTTCCAGCTAATGTGGGAAAACAGGCACGATCCCGAAGAATTGGAACTGCAAATGGCAGCCGTAGGTTCAGTTGTCGAGGGCAACGACAAACATTATCCCTTGAACCAGCCCCCACCGGAGTATCTTTTTGAATTGAACGTTTATTTTGAAGGAGCATTGGCTGCTCACGCTTTGCACCAGGAAATGGGTGACGAGGCTTTTTTCTCGGGATTGCGGACCTATTTCCAGAGCTATGGTGGCAGCACAGCCAGCGATGCTCAATTTAAGGCCGTGATGGAAGCAGCCGCCGGCCGGTCGCTAGATGAACTTTTCGCCCAATGGTTTCCACCGACTTGACGGGTCGTTTGTTGGTCGCTTAGGGGCAAGCCATGTTGAAACCCAAGCCTTCCAAGACAGGGCCTCCCAGGCTGCAATAGAGTACATCGGGCGCGAGGGCATCGAGTACGAAAAGGCTGCCGGCGCAGAGGACGACCAACAAAATGGCCAGGCAACCGCAGCCAATTAAATAACGATTGCGCGCACTGGAATCCGCCTTGGGTGGTGGCAGGGATTCTTGAGGGCCGCTATAGGCGCCTGGCGGTGGCTGGGATACGGCCTGGTACTCGGCCAGCGGTGGTGGCGGCGCCTCGTATTCGGGCTGGGACGTTTGGGCAGCGCCTTCCCATACCGGGGCTGTCTCAGGATCGGCCACCGTCTGGTCCATTTCCGGCACCGGTTCCGCTTTAATGATCGTCGCATCCATTGCTGAAGCGGCATCTAAAAACGTTATTTTGGTTGCTTCGCCCACTTCGATCAGATCCCCATTGCTCAGGGGTGTTGGGACGGTGATGCGTCGTTCGTTGACGAAGGTGCCATTTGTGCTGCCTAGATCTTCGATGACATAACGGCCGCCCTGGAAAATAATCTGGGCATGCCGCCGCGATACTTCCGGATCAAACAATACGACTTCATTGATCGCCTCGCGGCCGAGGACGGTGGTTTTATCGTTTAGTTCATATTCTTGTTGTGGTGCCGAACCATGGCGAATAATTAACGAGGCCCCGGTAGTATTCATGGCTGAGAGCACTCCTTATTGCTTTGAAGAGAGCACAATACGACTAGATGGTGGCAATATACAAACAAGGCAGCCATTTGTCAATCTGAAAATTCTAAAGAACCGATATTTGGCGCAGATATTCGCGGAACGAGGCTGGTGTCGTAAATGTGTGGGTATGAATGCCCAACTGGGCGGCCGATGCCGTATATCTGGCGACGTCATCAGTGAAAATCGCTTCCTCGGGCCGGACGCCCAACCTATCGAGCGCTAACTGGAAAATAGCGGGATCTGGCTTCGTTACGCCGGCCGAGTGCGAGGTAACGATGACGTCAAACAAGTGATCTGGCAGGCCAAAGTCATTATAAAAGCGGTGACTCATTTCCGCATCCGACCAGCCAGTATTGCTCAATACGGCTAGCTTGTAACGACCTTGTAACTCTTGGGCGAGTGCTGCCATTTCGGGATTCACTCTTTCTCTCCCATTGAAGACGGTGCTTGAAATGGCGTAAATCTCTTCAGTATCTCTGATCCCACGTGGTGCCAAGACTTCGCTCCAAAATTCCTCGCGGTCGATTTCACCTCTGAACCACTGACGCGCCAGTTCACCTTCAAACAGATAGGACCACACTTCGTCCTCATCCATGTGTAATCGTTGGGCTAAACTGGCCCGGCGTGCTTCATCTTCCGCTGGATCATCGAGGACATTTAGCACTTCACCAAAATCAAAAATGATGGCTTTAATAATCAAGTCTTGTCTCCTGTCTTGGTTTCTTCAGTTTTCTAAATCAAAGATTACTTTGGTTTTGTCATAGCTTAATCTACTGTTTGAAGCAAGCTAGACCAGACGGCGTTCTTATCGGCCAATTGGTCGAATGAGAGGTAGACGACCCGCCGTAACTTTGCGGACTCGCTTTTTTTGCTGGGTGCATAGAATTGAAAATTAATCTCCTCTGATTCCGGTCCCCAACTGGAGAGGTAGGTGATGGCTAGTGCAGGTTCCGGTTGGGAACGGAAGCAAAGCAGGCCAGATTCTACCGTTTCGATGGCTTTCGGCTGAATGAATTCATAGAGGAAACGGCCGGGCGATTTTTCGACCATGATGGTGTGGTCGCCAAGGGGAACCCGCCACACTTGGGCCGGCCGGTGCAGGACATATTCCTCCATTTCCCTTATGCTGAAACGGCCGCTGGCACAGGTTGATACTTTATTATTATTCCCAAGCCCAACAGCCTCCTGCGGTCCATGCTGATCGCCTATTACGATAAAACGTTTATAACCGGCTACTTTCGCACGCCAATAAAGGAGCCGCATGAGAATGGCCAGTAGGATTCCCAGTGCGATCAACGGACTAGGCCAGCTGAGGAGCAGAGCTGCTAATGAGAGCAGAAAAGGTCCGTTCTTAAACCAGCCACCAAATGTGAATCCCAGGAAATGATGCTGGTTTGTACGGTATAAAAAACCATAGATGGGTCCACTTATTCTGGCTGCGAAACGTTGGCTTAAGGAAAGTTCTTCCGTCATAAATCATCTCAAACTGTAGCTGTCCGTCGTGCTAGCCTGTAGGGATCAGCGTTGATGCTAAGACATCTACCATGCTTTGATGGATATGACCATTGCTGGCGATCATGGCAGTCTTAGGCGCGATATTCCAGGCGCTACCATCTAGATTCGAGATGCGACCGCCTGCTTCCATTACAAGGCATGCGCCAGCAGCTACATCCCAGCTACTGATCAATAGTTCCCAATAGCCATCCAATCGGCCGGCAGCGACATAAGCCAGGTCCAATGCGGCCGAACCAGCACGGCGAATTCCTCGGGCCGTCTTGAGAAATGCGGCCAATTGAGCCAGGTTATCATCCAGTGTATGGTGCCGATCGTAAGGAAATCCTGTCGCCAATAAGCTATCCAACAATTCGTTTTCCCGACTAACCTGGAGCCGGCGCTGTGCCTTACCCGTTTGCAAATAAGCGCCTTGACCGGCTGCTGCGCTAAAGCATTCGTCACGGGTCGGATCATAGACGACGCCTAAAACCGGCCGTCCACTTTCATACAAGGCGATCGAAGTGGAAATAACCGGGTATCCATTGGCGAAGTTATTGGTGCCGTCCAGCGGGTCTACGTACCAGACGAACGGAGATTCATTGGATTGAAATCTATCTTGTTCGCTTTCTTCGCTTACCAGATTGTGATTGGGAAAAGATTCTTGCAGGCGTTCAATGATTAATGTCTCGGCCGCCTGGTCATATTCCGTGAGCAAATCCACCGCCGAACTCTTACGGGTTATGGTTTTTCCTTCCGAAAGTCCATCGTTCAGTAGGGCGCCGGCCGCTTTGGCCGTTTCGACTGCCACATCGAGTGCAACTAATAGATCCATACCTTAATTCTACCTGCCTGAGGGTTATTTCAAAAAAGTGTCCCCGGACCTTTTCGTTCCAGCTGGATTGAAACAATTCCGGGTTCGTAAATATGTATCGTTTAAGCAGCCCCGTGCGGGGAAAATACCAGAAGTAAAATTGCTGGCAATTTGCTTGATCCATCAGCCTGGGTTATCCTGGTTATATGATTGATGGCTTTTTAGGCTGTAACCGGTTGACGCGGTTTCATTTATTAGCGTCTGATTCAAGGGGGCTGGTCAAACGCGCCTGGAAGTCTCTTTTTATGTAAAGTAAGATTGAGGATTTAAGAGTTGAAGCCGAGGCGCGACCCGCCTCGGCTTTTTTTGTGCCTGGTGCTGTGAAAAGATGCTGGTGATGGATAGTGTGAAAGATGGCAGAAATAATTACAAATCTGGATAAGGTGGCGGTTTCCCTGGCTGGCAAGCCGATCTTAACCGGTGTTGATTGGGAATTACAATTAGGACAAAAAGTAGGGTTGGTTGGGGCAAATGGAGCCGGTAAATCGACTCTGCTCAAGGCCATCATGGGCGAGATTGCGGTTGACGATGGGGCAGTTTATCGTCAACCAGGTCTGTCGCTTGCTCTTCTTGAACAGGAGCCTGATCTGGCAGACGACCTAACGGTCTGGGATATCGCCAGAATGGCCGTGCCAGAGATCCTTGAGACCGAAAAGAAGTTGGCCGATCTGGAAAGTCATATGGGCGACCCGGCCGTCTATGGTGATCCAGTGTCTTTGGAGCGAGTCCTGTTCAAGCATGAGCGTTTGTTGGCGTCCTACGAAAGGTTAGACGGCTCGAGTTACAATGCCCGGATAGAAGCGGCGCTCAGCAGGTTGGGTGTAGAAGAAGCATCTTGGCACCGGCCGGCCAGGCAACTGAGCGGTGGCCAAAAGAAATTGGTGCTGTTGGCTAGCCTGGCAGTGCAGCAGCCGAAGCTGTTATTGCTTGACGAACCGGATAATCATCTGGATTTAGCTTCCAAACGTTATTTGGAACGCTTCATCAACTCCTATAAGGGTTGTGTGGTGATCATCAGCCATGACCGTTACTTGTTGGACGAAGTTGCTTCCCATATCGCCGAATTAGAGGACGGCCGTATTGTAAGCTATCATGGCAATTATTCCGCCTATAGCGCAGAACGAGAGCTTCGAAGGCTACGACAGCAACAACTCTATGCTGCTCAACAAAAGGAAATCGCTCGTATCGAAGCGGCCATCGACCGCTTTGAAAAGTGGGCTTCGATGGTAGTCGACGTTCGCCACATCCGCCAGGCACGAAGCCGGCGAAAGATGTTGGACAAGATGGACCGGGTAGGGAAGGTAATCGAAGGCCGTCGTATTTCCTTGGATTTGGCCGGTTGGCGGGGCAGTAAAAAAGTAATAGAGCTGGAAAATGTCAGCAAACAATTTGAAGATGGCACGGTTCTGTGGAGTGGGCTCAATCAAATTATTTGGCACGGCGAACACGTTGGCCTGGTGGGTCCCAATGGCGCAGGCAAATCGATATTGCTCAGGCAGTTGCTTCATCCTGAAGATGTCAGCGGCGGCCGTATCAAACTGGGGCCGAGCAGTCAAATTGGCTATTACGACCAGGAACATGAAAACCTGGATTACGGAAGGAGCCCGATCGACGAGATTCGATTGGCAACCCCCATCAGCCAGGAAGCGTCTGTCGCTTTCCTGAACCGTTTCTTGTTTACCTACGAACAAATGCGGGGCCGGGTCGGCGATTTGAGCGGTGGCGAACGAAGCCGGCTACAACTGGCTAAACTGGTTTTATCACGACCCAATCTCTTGTTACTCGATGAACCAACCAATAACCTCGACATCGCTTCCATCGAAGTCTTGGAAGAAACATTGGATGAATTTGTCGGCACAGTGTTGGTTGTCTCCCACGACCGGTACTTCTTGGATCGTGTCGTCGACCGGGTGATCGAGCTGAAAGACGGTCACTTAGCGGAGTTCAGCGGCGGTTATACCGATTATCTGGCAGAAATTGAGACTTAATAAATTGCGCGATAGAGGAAGACGGCGCCTCAACCGGCATCCGGCTCAGTTTTTTTGGATCACGCCGACCAGGTGGATGTGCCGTTCGGCCGGCAGGCGATCATCCAGCCAACATGCCAGGTGGTAAAGAGCGGGTGTGAAGGCCAAGTAGGTTGGGTCAGCGACGGCATGTAGCCGGGCCAAGTCCATCTGCCCCATCTTAGCCAATCGTTCCAAATCTGCTTTGGTGTTGGCTCGATAGAAGGCGGGAAAGGCATCGGCCGGGCGGCGACCGTAGATTTTCGGCAGGATCATGTCCTGGATTTGGCTAAAACGCCCTAGTAAACGATTCAACCCTGCCAGCGGGTGCCGGGCATTGGGGGTGATAAAAACAAATACGCCGCCCGGCCGCAGAACTCGGCCAATTTGCCGGAAATCATCGGCCGGCTGGCTTAGGTGTTCCAGGATCCAGCTGCTGAAAATGAGGTCAAAACAATCCGCTGAGAAGGGAAGGCTTTGGCTTAACCCGGCTACCCGTGAAAAAGGGGGCTGTTGGTTGGCTAAACGGTGTTCCACCAGGGAAGGCCAATCAGGGTCAAGGCCTATTACCTGGTTCAGTGGCTGCCCTAACTGTTCGACCAGGCCGCCTCGACCGCAGCCCAAGTCCAATAAAACGCTTTTTGACTGTAAATTGTCGCCAACCAGGGCGGCGTAGAGTTCGGTCGCCGGCTGCCAGCCCAGCCGATCCTGGCGGTACTGCTCGCGAAGCTCGTTCTGCCGTTCCAGAGAAAGCTTCATCTTGCCTTTACGGTCGTAGACATTGCCTCAATCTGTTTTGGCATGGCATATTTAGATGAGATATTCTGAAGGCCGCTCCGGTCAAGCACGTATTGGCATCGCCCTAACGCTTCTATATCAATTGATCCATAATGCGGTTAGTTATGCCGGCGACTTCGGCGCGCTCTTTAACCTGGATAGGTTCCAAATTGCGGATATCGCACGATAGCTTTGTAACGGGATCTAAGAGATTATGCACGATGGTGTCGTCATTCTTTTTTCTACCCTACCCGCTGGAATTTACCTGCTGTTCTTCTTCGCTGATTTCTTTTCGCAGTTGGCTTAAGGCGTTCTGCATGTTTTGTACCCAGCCCCTGAACTCTCGGCCTAACAAAGCCTCAGTCGTATTCACCAGATTTCTGATGTTTTTCGGTTTACGCTTATCTGTTGGCGATAAAGCTTGCCACCATAACTCGAGATTTAGCAAATCAGTCTCAGCTTGATTATAGGTGACGATCGTCTCCTGAAATTGTTCGCTTAGAAGGTAAGTTGTAATCGCAGTCGCTGCAGCCGTGGTTAAAGGCACCCAAAGGGCAGCGCCGATTGCCGCCAGAAAGGTGCCTAAGCCACCGATGACCAATATCGCCACCTGGTAATAGCGTAGAATTGCTTCTTTTTGGCCTGTCCGGCTTTGGTAAAAGGAAATCTGGTCGCCAATGCGGATATCAATATATTGCTGGGGCGTTAATGGACTCAGGCCATCATCTTTACTGGCAGCGCCAAACATCTCTGGCGGGATCGGACCATCATAGATATGCAAAGCGGCTTCGTTTACATCTGTTCTCATCAATCTCTGGCTGACATCTTCTACGGTCTGTTCTAGATCGAGAAGTTGTGCCCGGGGTTCATACAGAGCCAATACCCGGTAGGCATAAATCTTGCGCTTTAAGGTTTCAGCGCTGCTGCGCAACAGAAGCCACTTATTGTCCGCCTTGCGACCATTAAATATCGCCAGGCCAATTGAGGTGAGGATTGGCAAAACGATGACGGTTATACGCAACATGATTAACCCCGATCCTTGAAGGGCAGGACCGGTTGTCCTAAACCAGGTCAACAGAATGGCGGCAAGGGAAGTCAGAAACCCCAACACCAGAATACGCGTCGTCAGGTTCTTATATTCATCCCGGTGCCGATTTGAATTCTTGTCATATATGGCGAAACGTTCCCAGGCTCGCTTGAGAACATTTTCAGCCCAGGGCGGCGGTAATTCCTTGATAATCCGCTCACGAAGATCTTCGGCAGTTGCCTGGTTAGCAATGAAGACTAACTTACCGTCGACGATGATTTCAGCCATATCCGGATCAGCAATATAAGGCAGACGCCTGGATTGCTCACCTTGATCGTTGCCAGCCGGCTTCTCGCTTAACGCATCGGTTAGCGCTTTCTGCCTATCACTATGGTGCTTGAAAATCTCGTCTGCTAAGTCGTCCGTACCGAGTAAGATGATAATAGGCCAACCCTGACGTACGGAGTAGAGGACTTCTTTTTTAGAAAGATCATCTGTTTTTCCACCGGCCAATATAGTCACGGCCGGTAAACGGCTGATCATCGCTGCGGGTTGTGTTGGCTCTTCCACTTCAACTCTAGCAGGAAGATCTTCATCAGCCTGTTCTTCCTCGATAACATTTTCCGTATCATCGCCATTATTAATACCGGCGTCGCTACTTTCGCCATCGCCATTTTCCTCGGTCCTGTCGCCGCTTTCAGGTTCGGTACCAGCATCATCGGTAATAATCGGCTCCATGCCTTCTTCTTGAATTGACTCCGAATCTCCTATGACTACCGGTTCTTCGACCTGAGGCGATTGGCTTTCTCTAAGCATAAGCGCTGATGCGCCAGAGGTTACGGCCGCGCCCAGGTCAACCATGAATTTGGCCGACTCTTGCCAGTCATCACCTTCGACCAACACAAAGTGAGAATGATTTGAGTTTAAACCATATGATTCAGTATCCTGGTCCCCGTTTTCTTTTCCAGGATAAGTGACTTTACTCGTCGGAGCCACGCCTAGTAAGGGCGTCTTTCGTTCCCGATCGGCCACCCCCTGACCGATCAAGTCATTGACACCCCCGGAAATTCCAGAATCGATAATAAGCGCTCTTTTGCTTACGGCTGCCCGGGCAATGCCGCGACTGAACAGTTGCTCCAAACGTAGTGCTGTGTCTTTTTTCCATCCTTCTCTCGTTCCGGTGATCAGGATTAACGCTTCGACTTCTTCCAACTGAAGTGCCTTCAGGAGTTCACTTTGTTGGTCATCGAGCGAAAAGGCCACGATTTTCGCCCGGTTCCTATTTTCGAAGATTACTTCCTTAGTGGAAACCGTTTTGCTCACTTTATCGTCCACTCAATACCTCCTAAAAAGCCAGTTACTGTTTTCGATATCGTCAATAATTCAGAGCAGTAACGTTCATAATTGTGTTAAGGGTTAAATAATCGATATTCCTCTGCAAGGGGTGGGTAGCACCTTGAAGTCACCCAAAACATTATACACCAATATGCATTCCATTCTTCGAACGATTTCGGCGCCTTTTTCTGTTGATCTCCGCCGGTTTGGGGAAAATTGCCGCTCATTTAGCTTCTCCAGGGAATGGTGTTTTCAAGTTGGAAAAGGATTGGGAATCCCTATTTATCTTAATGGTGCTTGTATAAACGATGTTAAGTGGCGGCAGGTACGATAAACTTACGCACACCTGCTAATGTGTATTATTTGGAGTTATGATGAAGTTTTGGCACCGACGACTCATTTTAGCCATCATATTGTTGGCTTTAAACACGGTGGCTTGCGGTCTAATCCCGGGCCTAAATAGTCCAGACACTTTGATTCCACCGGCAACGCCGACCCCGGTTGTCACGGCAACCAGCACCCTTGGCGGAAAACCAACGGAAACGCCACCAGCACTTAATAGTCCTGAAAGTCCTATCCCAACCGAGGCTTATCCGGCATCTGAACCCACCGAAATAGTATCGAATCCGTTGGATCAACCGGTCTGGCCCCCGGCCATTGAACTGGGTGATCCGTTCGAAGTCAAGTCCATTAGCCCATCTCAGCAGGCGAGTTATGATGCCCTTGCCGGGGGAATCCCGCCAGAACGCGATGATCTGGATGTTGCCCGGTTGTATCTAGGCTGGGATGGGAGTTCGGAAGCCATTACGGTTGCCGATCAGCCGTTGCCAATAGGAACAGTTCAGCAATTGAATATCCTAAACCATGATAGCAAAACGCTTAGCTCGATGACGGCCGAGTTGCTGGCTGTGGGTGAAAATGCCTACTTCTGGTTCGATACCGGACCTGGCTCTGTTCGGCCGTCAGCTGAGGAACTCTCCAAGGCAACTAGGGCCTTTGAACAGATTTATCAGCGAAGCGTGGCGATATTTGGACTAGAAAATAAGCCCGGGATCGATGGCGATCCGCGCCTACACGTGGTGAATGCTTCGCCATTGGTTTTGTGCGATGCAGCTGAAGGGTCAAATGCAACGGGGACGACTTGTCGCATTGCTGGCTACTTCAGCGCCGACGACACCTTGCCGGCTAGCGTCAATCCGGAATCCAACGTTCGAGAGATGTTCGTCATGAACGTTGATTACTTTGGCACTGATTATTATCTCAACATATTAACTCACGAGCTTCGCCATATGATCGAAGATAATCATGATCGCGGTGATGTGGATTGGGAGGCTGAAGGCTCGGCGATGTTGGCCGAGGATCTGCTGGGCTTCCCCTCTAGCGGCGTGTCCCGAGCCAATCTGTTCTTGGCTGAACCCGACCGGCAATTAAACAGTTGGCCCGATGACTATACTATACCGGCCTATGGACAGGGGTATCTGTTTAACCGTTATATTTATGACCGTTTGGGCCAGGAGGCTTACCGCCAATTCGCCGCCAGTCCCGCTAGCGGATTGGAAGCCATCGACAGCATTTCCCAGTCCAATGGAAGTGATCTTAGTGGTACTGATATGTGGAAGGAATGGCAAACCGCACTGGCACTACAAAATATTGCAGGTGCCCCCCTGGAGTATCGATTTGGCGTTGCTGGTCTCCAACAAGTGGCTATGGTAGAAGTGGACCGATTCCCATTTGCAGTTGAAGAGTCCGTTCATCAATATGCGGCTGATTATTACCGCCTGGTTGGCGACCAAGAGTTGACTATCAACTTCAATGGCAGCGCCCTGGTACCCTTGTTAGACATCATGCCGGCATCCGGAGAATCCATGTGGTTGACAAACCGCGCTAATTATAGCCAGATGAATCTGACCCGTGATGTGGACCTGACTGAAGTGACAACTGCTACCCTGAACTATAGCGTCTACCATGATATTGAGTCTGGCTATGATTTTGCCTATCTATTTGTTTCCAATGACGATGGCCGAAGCTGGCATTCTCTGGCGGCCGGAAATATGCAGGGAGAGAATGAGGATCCATCAAATTCCGCCTTGACTGGGCAGTTTTACACCGGGCGAAGCGAGCAGTGGCGCGAGGAAAGCGTCGACTTAACGCCGTACGCCGGCCAAAAAATAGCGATTCGATTCGTTTACATCACCGACCTGATCAAAACTTATGGTGGAATAGCTTTCGATAATATATCCGTTCCAGAAATCGGCTTCTACGACGATGCCGAGACGTTGGCTGAAGGCTGGTCGGCCGAGGGATTTGAGAGGGTGACCGCGACGATACCTCAGCAGTGGCACCTGCAACTCATCACCTTTGTGGACGGTCGGCCGGTCATCGAGACATTAGAGTTGGCTGCCGATCAAACGACGTCTAAACCTATTTCCTTAGCCGGCGGCGATGGAGAAGCGATCCTGATTATCGCCGCCCATGCTCCCATGACCTTGGAACAGGCAATTTACCGTCTGGACCTTCAATAGTCACCACCTCCCAGACGCGTTTATGTTGCCCATTGGAGCATTGCGAAAAGCTTACCCTTGTGTTAGCATTTTAGGGCCTATTGGGGCGTCGCCAAGTGGTAAGGCAGCGGACTTTGAATCCGCCATTCGAAGGTTCGAATCCTTCCGCCCCAGTTATCAAGGGATGACTAGAGGAAAGAGGACTGAGTAGTCAAAGCGACTCAGTCCTTGTTCTTTCTACGAAAAGTGACGCGCTTTATTGAATCGAAAATGAGCACTTTGGCTGTCGTTATTCTCGCTGCGGGGCAAGGCACCCGGATGCATTCAAAAAAACAAAAAATCCTCCACGATGTTGGCGGCCGGCCGATGGTCGCTCATATCTTTGAAGCATCCGATCAAGTAGCTAATTTGCCGCCGCTTTTGGTTGTTGGGCCAGGTGAAGAAGGAACGCGAGGATTGTTTGGCCAGCGGGCCGCCTACGTGACACAACCAGAGCAGCTAGGAACGGGTCATGCGACGATGATGGCCGGTCCGGTTTTAGTAGGACAGGCCGATCAGGTCTTGGTAGTTTATGGTGACATGCCCTTGCTGCGCTCTGAAACCATGCGCCGGCTGTCGGATAAACAATCTTTGAGCGGCGCGGCCGTGGTCATGCTAAGCGTGATGGGCGAAACTAATTCTTATTTCGGCCGGGTTGTTCGCGGTGAGGATGGGCGGGTGAATGAAATCATCGAGGTGGCCGAAGCCAGGCAACGTCCTGATCCTGATTTGTATCTTTCGATACCTGAACTGAATGCCGGCGTCTATTGTTTCGACGGTCCATGGTTGTGGCAAAACCTGCCTGATTTACCGCTCCGGCAGGCGAGGAGCGGCCCCGAATATTACCTCACCGATATGATCGGGCTGGCTGTTTCCCAAGGAAAATTAGTTGAAGCCATCGT